>JAHFKB010000009.1:5914-32747 GCA_023245565.1 archaeon | reverse complement strand
ATGTGGTTGTGCACATAATCCTGCTATACAAGCTTTAACAATGTGGTTAATGAAAAATACTGATTATTCAGATGCAGAAATATTAAGAGAAGATTTAAAATGGAAAACATTATGGTTCCCAAAAGGTATGATAGAA
Organism: archaeon; assembly: GCA_023245565.1. Taxonomy (GTDB): domain Archaea; phylum Nanobdellota; class Nanobdellia; order SCGC-AAA011-G17; family GW2011-AR18; genus JACPCE01. Next base: position 32,611 of record JAHFKB010000009.1, on the reverse strand, counting down.
TTGGGATTAAAAGCTGCAGGTGGAGAAATTAATTTAAATGATCTGCCTGGGCAAGTTGGCGGATGTTAATGGGGGTAAAAAATGAATAAAAATTTAATTTTAGTTTTAGTATTGGTTGTTTTAGTTGTAGTTTCAGTTGTAGAAACAGTACAACTAGTTGGTTTAAAATCTAAATTAGAATCTAGTTCTTTAAAACTTGGTTCTGGTGTTAGTAAGACTCCACAAATAACAACAAGCAGTCAATCTGGTGGTTTAAGTGATTTACCTTCACAGGTTGGGGGTTGTTAATTTTTTTATTTTTTTGATTCAAAATGGCAAAAAATAATTTTCTAAAATTTTTGAGTTCTGAGTATGTTATTAATATTTTAGGTATATTAATTGTTTTATTATTTGTAGTAAATTTATTTTTCTTAAACTCATTTGGATCAAGCTTAAAAAATAAAATTGTAAAAGCTGAAGAAGATGGAAGACCTGCGATGCTAGAACTTATTATTATAGAAGCAGATTGTGAAGGTTGTTTTGATATTAATAAAGTTGTAGAAAGTATAGAATCTGGAAATGTAAATATTACAAAAAAAGAAATATTAAATCAAAAAACTTCTTTTCCTTTAGTTTGGCCTTTAATAGATCAATATAAAATTACAAAATTACCAACTGTTATAGTTAAAGGAGAATTAGATAAAAGTGGATTAAATAAAACTTTAGTTATTAGTGATGGTGCTTTAGTATTTAATCAGCAAAGTCCTCCTTATTATGATGTTACTAGCCGTAGTATTAAGGGTTATGTAAGTGCTACTATTATAGATGCAGAAAACTGCCCTAATTGTACAAAAGTTGAACCACTATTATATGAATTAAAAAAATCAGGTGTTAATATTAAAAATATAATAAATTTAAATGAAAAAAATAGTAAAGACCTAATACAAAGATATAGTATTAAAACTTTGCCTACACTAATATTATCTAATGATGCTTTAGAATATGCAGCTATAAAACAAAGCTGGCAAAGTATAGGCACCATAGAAAAAGATGGAAATTTAATAACTAGAGATTTACCTGCCCCATATAAAAACCTAGAAACTGGTAAAATAGATGGATTAGTTGGTGTGACTTATTTAATTGATTCATCATGTAAAACTTGTTATGATGTTCAAGCACATAAAAGAATTATAAATGGATATGGATTAGTAGTTAGTGGAGAAAAAACACTTGACGTTAGTACTCCAGAAGGTTTAGCATTTGCACAAAATTATAATGTTACTTTAGTTCCTACTGTTGTTTTATCAAATGATGCTAAAATTTATTCTTCATTTTATAGGGTATTTATGCAAGTTGGAGAAGAATCTAAAGATAGTTTAGTTTTTAAATCAGTTGAATTAATGGGAATATATAAAGATCTTACAACTGGAAAAGTGGTTGAACCTAAAGCTTAAGGACAATAAATGGATTCAGATCAAAATTTAAGCAGACATGGTAAAAAAGAATTAAAAATAAAACAGAGAGAAGAAAATCAAATATCAAAAGAGAAAACTGAATCTAGTAAAAAATTAAAAAATGATATAACTAAATACACTATAATTGCTGCTGTGGTTTTGTTAATTATTTTTGGTGGATATTATTTAATTATTAAACCATTAAATGATTTTAAACCTTATACTTCTGGGTTTATTCATTGGCATGCTAATTATGAAGTTTATTTATGCGGAGAAAGACAAGATTTTACTAAAGGTTATGATTTTGAAGAGGACCATATAGGAACTTTGCAATTGCATACACATAATGATAATGTAATACATATAGAAGATAAAGTACAAAAAAAAGAAGATATTGCAATTGGTCATTTCTTTGATAATATAAGAATTCCATTTTCTGAAACTCAAATTATGAATAAAAAAAATGGTGATTTATGTAGCGATGGAAAAACTGGTAAAGTACATATGTATATTAATGGTGTTGAAAACTTTGAATTTAGAAATTTTATATTAAGAAAATGTGATTCTTCTAACATAAAACAAGATTGTGATAAAATTGATATAAAATTTGAATAAAACCAAAAATATTTAAACAGAAATTAATAATAATAGTTAATGATAAAAAAGATTGTGTCTAAAGATACTCCTTTAGCAGAAATTACCTTAAGAAAATATGAAAAGCCAGGTGAAGAAATTTCTCAGAGAGATGCAATAAAAAAATTATGTTTGTCTATTGGTTTATTACAACCAGGAGATTCAAGAGATATTATTGTAGATATTTTTCATGTTTTAATAGATTCAAAACAGACTTTAGATTCTAATGAAATACAAAGAAAAGTTATTGAATTTAGAAAAAATAAAAATCTGGCTTTACAAGGTGTAGCACAGTCTAATATAAGAAGACAATTAAGGAGGTTAAGAGAATTATTTTTAGTTGAAAAAGTAAAAAATACTTATAGAATAGCAGAGAATGAGAGTTTACATAATATATTTGAAGAAAAAATAAAAAAATTTATTATACCTACAATTATGGCTAGGGTTGAAGAATATTTTAAAATTATTAAATAAAAATTGGAATATAAAAATGATGTTTAATACAAGTATGATGGAATATGGGGGTAGTTCTATATTGATGATTGTTTGGTTTTTATTTTTAATAGGTTTATTTTTGGGACTTTTGATATTAGTATGGTTATTAGTAATTAAATTTTTGAGAGAATTAAAACATAAAAATTAATTAATTCACTTTATTTATTTTTTTCTTATGCGTAAAACCATTGATGTTTTCTATTGTTGTATTTATTATTCTTAATATTGCTTCTTGACTATTAAATGCATTATGTGGTGTAATGATAACATTTTTTTCTTTTAATAATAATTTATCTTCTTTAAATATTTTCCAATCACTTTGTTTTATAAGATTTGTGTGTATTAATTTTTTTCCTTCTTTCAGTAAAACTTGTTCTTCTAGAACATCTAAACCTGCACCTGCCAATATCTTATTATCTAATGCATAAATCAAAGCTTTTGTATCTACTATTTCTCCTCTAGCAGTATTAATTAAATAAGAACCTTTTTTTATTAATTTAATATTATTCATATTAATCAAGTGCTTTGTATTTTTATTTAGAGGACAATGTATTGTTATTATATCTGAATTTTTTAATAACTCATTTAAAGATACAAATTTGAAATTTAATTTTTTTGCTAAATTATTATCTTGGGTATTAGCATGAGATATTATTTTCATTTCAAAAGCATTTGCTATTTTAATAACATGCTGTCCTATATGTCCTGGACCAATTACTCCTAATGTTTTATTTTTTAAATCAAAACCTGTTAATCCATTTAAATTAAAATTATTATTTTTTACTCTTTCTACACTTTTTATTAAATTTCTACTTAAAGCAAGAATTAAAGCAAATGTATGTTCTGCTACTGTATTTTCTCCATAATAAGGAACATTACATACTGTTATTTTTCTTTTTTTACATTCATCTATATCTATATTATCAAAACCTGTACCCATTGTACAAATAAGTTTTAATTTTGGTAATTTATCTAAAATATCTTTATTAATTTTTAAATATATGAAAGTACATATAACTTCATAATCTTTAATTTTATTTGTATTATTTTTTGTTAATTCTCCATTAAAAAATAATATTTCATGATTTTTTAATTTATTTTTTATATAACTTTCTTTATCTTTTATTAAAGAAATTTCTTTTTCAACATCTAAAAAAACTATTTTCATGCTGCCTCTTCTAATTGTTCTTCTTCTAACTCGGGTTGTTCTCTAATTTCTTTAGAATGCTTATCTAATAATTCTTTTGATTGATTATTTGCAGCTAATAATCTTAATTCTAGGTCTTTGCACTCTTTTTGAAGATTTAATATTTTATTTTCACTTGATAATAAATATTCTGCTATATATTTTAAATCTTGTAAGTTTGGTTTTTTAAATAGTAAGGCTCTTTCTTTTTTTGCTTCACTTAATTGAGTTCCCCAAAACCAACTATCACTTAAAATTGAATGTATTTTCTTTAATTTTGAAAAATTTTCTTTAGCTAGATTTAGTTTTAATTCTTGAACTTTTTTTAGATCTTTTTCTTTTGTAAAAATTTGATTGGTTTTTTTCTCATCTTGAATTTCTTTTTGTGTTAAAGCTAATTCTTCTTTTATTGTATTTAGTTCTTCATTTCCTTTTTTTATTAATCCTTTTATAATTATTATTTCTTGATCGATTATTTTTAAAATTGAATCTATTATTGATATTAATTGACTAATATTTTCTTGCTTATTAGTTTGTATTAAACCTAAATTATTTTGAATTAAAATTAATTTTGATTTTCCAATATTTTCTTCTTGATCTATAAGTTGAATTTCTGTTTCTGCTAATGCTTCTTCTTTTTTACCTTCAATTTTAATTTCATCTATCTCTCTTTGAAGTGGATTTTTACGTACAAACAGATTTTTTAACCAGTCATAAGATCCAACAGAATAATGTAAAATTATTCTATATGCAACAATACCCATAAATATTGCCACTATTGATATCAATATCCCCAACTCAAAAGCCATAGTTTTCTAGATCAAAATGGGTATAAATGTGTTTCTATTGGGTTTTATTATTATTTTAAGTTTAATTAAAAATCTTTAAATAAATTTTAATAAGAATTTAAATTTATTCTTCTATCTTTAGGACTTTAAGATTGAAAATTAAATCTTTTCCTGCTAAAGGATGATTAAAATCTAAAGTTATATTATCAGAAACTTCTATAACTTGAGCAGGCACTTGTCTTTCTTGTATATTTACTATAACAACCATTCCTTCTTTTAGATCTTTATCTTTTTCTGGATCTTTTGGAAAACTCTTTAATAATTCTGGTCTTTTTTCTCCATAAGCATCTTGTGCTTTAATATTTATAGTTTTTTCTTGACCTTCTTCCATTCCAATTAATCCTTCTTCAAAACCTTTAATTAACATTCCTTGACCCAAAGTTGCATGTAATGGTGCATATTCTCTTTCTTCATGAAAAATTCCTTCTTTTTTAGCAAGATCTAATTTAGAAGTATCAAATAATTTTCCATCATCTGTTCTCCCTTCATAATCTACATCTACTGTTGAATCTTTGTTTACTTTTTTCATTGTTGTGCTTTTATTTATTACTATTTAAAATTTTTGGAACTCTTTTTTCTAAATAATTTTCACAAGCTACCCATTTACCAAAATCAAATAAACCACCAAATACCCTATATAAAAAATCATCTTTCGGGCCTGAACATAACTCTGCTTCTTTTAAAGCATATTCTATTCCTCTTTCTCTTTCCATATTGGTTAAATATTTTTTATAATGTGAATAATCTAAACTGCTACTTAAACCAGAAATACTTAGAACTCCAGCTGCTAATATTAATACAGTTAATTTTGAACTTTCTTCCATATTATATTTATTATTTTATCATTTATAAAAATTAATATTATCAAAAATCTATTTATTTGGTCATAAATAATCTTAATAATGTTTATATTTTTCATATTATATATTTTAAAAATAAGAGCAAAATCTTTATAAATGATTTAGAAATACATTTTTTATCCGCGATTACTACCTAGGGTAGGAGGATGTAAATGGAAAAGCAACAAGTATTAAACACTATAAAAGAATTAAGAGAAAAATCATCTAAGAAAAAATTCTCACAATCTGTTGATTTATTAATTAATTTACAAAATTTGGATTTAAAAAAACCAGAACATAAAGTAGACTTATATTTACAACTTCCACATTCTAGAGGCAAGAAATTAAAAATTGGTGCTTTTGTTGATTCTCAATTAGCACAAAAAGCTAGATCTGTTTTTGATACTGTTATTACAAAAGAAGATTTCCCTAAATGGAATGGTAATAAAAAAGAACAGAAAAAATTAGCTGGATCTCATGATTATTTTGTTTCTCAAGTAGAAATAATGGCTCAAGTAGCTGCTGCTTTTGGTAAAGTTTTAGGTGCAAGAGGAAAAATGCCAAATCCTAAAGCTGGATGTGTAGTTCCTGGAAGTATTCCAAGTCTAGAACCTTTAGCTGCTAAATTACAAAATACTGTAAGATTACAAACTAAAAATGAGACTAGTGTAAAAGCTTCTATTGGAATTGAATCAATGAAAGATGATGATTTAGCAGAAAACATTCTAGCAGTTTATAATACTTTATTATCAAAATTACCTCAAGAAAAAAATAATATTAAATATGTAGCTATTAAATTAACTATGGGTCCAATGATAAAAATAGGAGAGGCAGTTAAAATTAAAAAATGAATAAAAATAAACCTCATATTGCTGAATTTAAGAAAGAAGAAATTAATAGATTAAAAAATATTATTCAAAAATATAAAGTAATTGCTGTTGCTGATATGACTGGAATGCCTTCTGTTCAATTACAAAAATTAAGATCTAGTGTAAAAGATTCTGTTTTAATAACTATGTCTAAAGGAAGATTAATAAAAATAGTATTTGATGAATTACAAAGCAAAATTAAAGGTTTAGATGAATTAAAAAAACAGGTAAGAGGAATGCCTGCTTTGTTATTAACTAATGATAGTCCTTTTAAATTAGCTAAAGTTTTAAAGAAATCTAAGAGTTCTGCTCCTGCTAAAGGTGGACAAACTGCTCCTAATGATATTACTGTTCCTGCTGGACCAACACCTTTTCCACCTGGTCCAATTATGGGTGAGTTAGGACAAATAGGAATTAAAGCAACAGTTGTAGATGGAAAAGTTGCTGTTAAAGATGATACACTTGTTGTAAAAGAAGGACAATTAATTAGTCAGCAAGTAGCAAATTTATTAACAAGATTAGGAATAGAACCTATGGAAATAGGAATTAATTTATTAGCTGCTTGTGAAAATGGAGTTATATTTGGTAAAGATGTATTAAATGTTGATGAAGCTAGTTACTTGAATAATTTAAAATTAGCTGCATTAAGTTCATTTAATCTTGCATTTAGTATTGCTTATCCAACAAAATATAATATTAAATTATTAGTAAAGAAAGCTTTCCTAGATAGTGATGGTTTAGCTAATAGTAAAAAAATATTAACTAGTGAATCTGTAAAGAAAGAAATAGGAAAAACTAAATTAGAGACAGATGCTTTGAAGAATAAATTAAATTTAGATGAAAATTTTTTTAAAGTATCTGAAAATAAAGTTGAGAAAACTAGTGGAAGTGGTGACAAAATGAGAAAAGAAGAAGAGGTAGCACAACAAGTACTAAAAAAATTGCAAGATGAAAAGATTGCAAAGGGAGATCATACTAGTAAAAATTTAGTAAAAGATAGGGATTTTGAAAAAGAAGAGAAAAAAGCACAAGAGGTCTTGAAAAAACTTCAAGATGAAAAGATGAAAAAAGGATAAGTTTATAATTTATTTAATAACTTAAGTTTTATGGAAAAAAGAGATATATTCCTAATAATTATTTCAGTTTTATTAATGCTTTTATTACTAGGTTGTAATAATAATAATATTGAAACTAAAAAAATTAATTACATTGAAGGTAAACTTAGTAACGTTCTAAATCTTTCTGGAAATTATAAGTGTGAATTTCCAGAGGAAAAAGGAGTTCTCAATGATAAAACTTATTATGTTAAACATACTGCTTATGTATTAAATAAGAGCTATAAAGAAGAAATTATTAGTTCTGAAGGTACTTATTATCATCTTAATATTAGGCTTAATGATGGTGGTTTATGTATTTTTGGCTGGGGTAAAAATCAAGAAGATAAGACTATATCAAAAATGTGTGCTTCTCCATCAAAGCCAGATCCTGAAAGAGGAATTAAGGATGGTTTACCTCATACGCTTGAGGAAGACCAGAATGTAAAATGTGTTCCTTATAATGGAAATATAGATTTAAATCCTCCTAAAGACATGAAGATTTTTGATTTATCAAATAAAAGTTTTGGATGATATAAATACTATTCTAGAAAATATATATTAGTTGGAAAAAATGGACGACACGACAAGGGTTTTACGCGTAAGGTTTTTAAATTAATTTTCTAATTATAACTAATGATTAAAAAGTGGCATATTTGGGAATTTCCAGAAAATATAATTAGAGTAAAATTTAATGATAATCAAAAATTTTTAGAAGAGAGCATATATCATTTTAAATCTATTAAAAACATGGCTAAGATCCTTTCTGTAAATCCTTCAACTATAATTGGGTGGCGAGAGTATAAATTATATTTACCGTTAAAATATGTAAAAATCATAGTAAAGGTAAGAAATTTAGATTGGAATGAATTAGAGAAAAAAATTATTTCTTATAAAGGACCTAATTTAAGTTTAATTGTTACAAATCCTAAATTACCAATAATTGAAAGTCCTAAATTATTTGCAATAATTGCTCATTTAATAGGAGATGGATGTGTAAATAAAAATGGGATTCCAATATATACAAATTCTTGTAAGACTTTGATTGATCATTTTAGTATATTAATAAAAAGCGTATTTGGTGATATTGATTATAAACTATATAAAAGAGAAGATAATTATAATTATAGAACTTCTAAAGTATTATCTGACTTATTGATTCACTTTTATAATTTAGATTGCAACAGTTTAACAGGAATTTTTCCTAATTCTATAAATAAATTGCCTAAAGAAAATACCATATCTTTAATTAAGGCTTTTTTTGATGATGAAGCAACTGTAGATCCAAATTATAGAATTACTTTATGCATTAGAAATTATAGACTATTAAAAAGTATAAGAAAATTATTAATTAAAAAATTAGATTTTAAAAATATTTCTCCGATTCTTAAAAAATCTAAAAATTCAGAAAAAGATTTTTATATCTCTATTTACTCTGCAGACCTTGAAAAATATTCTAAAATAATTGGGTTTAATCATCCAGAGAAACTTAATGATTTAAAGTCGATTTTAAATTCTAAAATTAAATCAAATGGTTTAAGGAAGAAACAATATCAAACACAAATAGAATTATTAAAATTTTTATCAATAAAACCTATGTCAACTAAAGAACTAGCATTTGCCCTTAAAATAACCAAATCTAATATATTATTGGCGGTAAAAAAGCTTAAAAAGAGAGGCTTAATCACAATTCACAATAAAGACTCACAAATAATTAAATGGTCTATTATGGAGGTATAAATTATGGAATATATCTATGCAAGTATGTTACTACATAGCGCTAAACAACATGTAAATGAAGCAAATGTTAAAAAAGTTTTAGAAGCTGCTGGTGTTAAACCAGAAGAAGGTAGAGTTAAAGCTTTAGTTTCTGCTCTTGATGGTGTAGATATTGATGCTGCAATAAAAGAAGCTGCTGTTCCAATGATGGCTGCTCCAGTTGCTGTGGCTCCTACACATAGTGGTGGACACGCACCTGCTGCTAAGAAAGAAGAAAAGAAATCTGAAGAAGAAGCTGCTGTAGGTTTAGCTGGTTTATTCGGCTAAATTTTTTTCTTTTATTTTTTTATTATGTTAAAACAAAAAAGTTCATATCATCCTGATTTAACAGATGAAAGAGATTTTCCTAGAACTATTAGAGATATGTGTGTTTATTGTTAATGTGAGATTCTTCCTGGTGATGTTATGTATGTTTTAGTTGAAGATATAAGGATTACATTTGATAAATTAGAATGTTTTAATTTACATTATTCTGATAAAAGACCAACAATTGAACAAAGAATATTAGACGATTAATTATTTTAACAATGATCTAATTCTTTATTTTACTATCAAAATTGTCAAAGTAATTATTTTCATAATTTCTTATTAATGATTTTAGTTGCATTATAACTATTTCAATAGGAACCCCTTTGTTAATGGCATCAACTTTCCAATCCTCACTATCTTGAGATATTTGTGAACTTCTTATGACTGTAGCAAAAATTGGTTTTTCAGTATTATCTATCATTATTTATCCAATCCATATTCTTTTATTATTCTTTTAACAAGTTCAACATCGCCTATTTCTAATTTTGGAGCTTTTATTTTCTTTAGTAAATCAGGTGTCCAACTGGACTTAGTTATTACTGTTTTCCTATCAATTTTACTTTCAGTCATCTTTATCCAACCCTAATTCTTTTATTGTCTTTTTTACAAACTCAGGATCACCTATATCTTTTATTTTAGGACTTCTAAATTTAATAGACTTTCTTGTTGTTTTTTCCATATTCTAATTAAGATTCATACTTTTATATATCTATCGCTTGAAATTCTGAAAATCTTTCTAAATAATTTATTTTTACATCCCAATAGACTTAAAAACAATAAATCACTACTTATTATATGTCTAATGCTAGCTTAGAAAACTATAAGAAAGTTCAGGAAGATATGTTTCATTTAAAAAAACAACTTAGTGAGATAAACCAGAATAAAGAAATTTGGTTTAAGAAAAAAGAGGATCTTAAAAAAGAACTTAATTCTTTAATTAGTAAAATAAAAGAAATTAAAGCTGAGAAAGATAAAAAAAATTTAGAATTGAAAAATTTAAGAGAGCAAAGAGGCAAGTATAATGATGAAGTTCATGATTTAATAAATAAAATAAAGAAATTAAATAAAGAAAAAGCTAAAGCCTTTGCAAAATATAATGTAAAAACTGATCCTACAAAAATTCAATTAAAAATAAATGAATTAGAGAAAAAAGTAGAGATGGAAATTAATTTTGAGAAAGAAAAGAAATTAATGAAAGATATAAAAGAATTGAAAAAATCTTATGAAGAAAGTTCAGAAGTAAGACAAATAGCTGAAAAAGCTGATGAATTAGAAAAACAAATTAAAGATTCAAAGAAAAAAGCTGATGATTTTCATAAAAGAATACAAGATATTAGCAGAGATACTAGTTATGAAGTATTTATAGAATTATCAAAGAATATTACTGTTTTGAAAAAAGAACAAGAAGATGCTTTTCAAAAGTTCATTGATTATAAAAATGAATATTCTAAAATAAGCCAAGAACTTAATAATAAAATGGATGAATTTGGTGTTTTAAGATTATTATTTAGTAAAGATAGAGAAGCATGGAAAATTGATAGAGAACAAAAACAACAAAATATTATTAGAGAAAAAATTAAGTCTGTTGAAGAAAAATTAAAAACTAAAAAAAGATTAACAACAGAAGATTTAATTGCTTTGCAAGGTTCTAGTAGTGAATAATTATTTCTTATGAATTAATTTATATAGGGTTTTAAAATCATCATAAACAGGTATGCTTTTTATTTTATAGATTTTAACTAGTAGAATCCAGATTAAAGCAACATATATTCCTGATAAAAACTTCCAGAAAAACATATGTATTAAATTAAACCAGAAAAATCCATAATTTAAAGCTATGGTTATTAAAATAAATATTCTTATAATATTCATTACAAAAATTAGTAAAAATCCAAATATTGTAATTTTAATTCTAGTTTTTATATCAATATCTTTTGTTAATAGCATTATTATCCAAAAGAAATAATATGCATATGGAACTATGCATGCTTCTGCAAATTCAAATAAATTACCTTTAATTATTAAAAAATTTCCTGCAATTATTGGATTGTAATTAATTAATAATAGATAATTTAGGTATATTGTAACTTGACTAAATAATAAAGTAAATATTTGAACTGGAATAAAACAAAGTAATAATCTTATTATAAAATTAAAGTGATATTTCATTTATTAATTCTATGTAATTTGGTATAAAACAGTTTCGTTATGTTTTTATATCTATAAATCTAAAAATTATTATGAGAAAAGATTGGATAATTGGTGTTTTGTTATTATTTCTAATTGTTGGTATATTTTTTGATAAACAGATTGTTAACTTTGTTGTTGGACATAGAATTTATTTTTTAAATCCAATTATGCAGTATATTTCTTTAATTGGTTCTGCTTTTTTTGTTTTTTTATTTAGTACTTTATTATTGGTTTTTGATAAAAAAGGAAGAAAGTATATTCCTGCATTGTGGTTAACTATTATACTTACTTTAGGAATTGTATATTTACTAAAAATTTTAATAGCTAGACCAAGACCTTTAGTTAATACTTTAGAAAATATTAGTAGTTATGCATTTCCAAGCGGGCATGCAGCTGGAGTATTTGCTCCTTTGTTATTAATAGATAAGTTTTATCCTAAAATAAAATGGATATGGTTAGGATTTGCTGTATTAGTTTTATTTTCTAGAATTTATTTAGGTGTTCATTACCTAAGTGATGTTATTGGTGGGGCTTTAATTGGTTATTTACTAAGCATTTTTGTTTTAAGATTTTTAAAAATAAGCTTCTAATTATTATTTTTTCCACCCAAAAAGTTTAAATAACAGTTATAACTTGAGAATAGCAACACTTATGGGGGTCATGATATGAAAAAGTTAATCTTAATGTTATTTTTTGTAATGTTATTATCATTTAGTGTAAATGCTGCTGGTAATTTAACTATGCTAGTAAATTCAATAAGTCCAAGTGCAGTTTTACCTGGAAGTACTCTTAATTTCAATGTTAATTTAACAAATACTGGAAATTCAGGTTTAAATATTAATATAACAACAACTGATCCTAAAGATTTAAATAATAATAAATTAGATGTAAATGACTTATTAAAAGATGAAACATTACTTGGTGGAGAAACTAAAACTATAACGTTATCTTATTTAGTTCCTGCTGGTGTTCCTGGAAGTTATACTGCAACATTAACAGCTGTAGATAAAAGTAATGGAACTAATATTGATTCAAAAACTTATGGGTTTACTTTATTAAATCCTTATATTTTAAAATTAAATGGTGTTGATGTGAGCAACTCATTAAGTGTTGATTTAGAATCTGGTGAAAGTGAAAATCAATTAACTTTAAGTATAACAAATTCTGGACCTGGTCCAATTACTAATTTGAGGGCAATTGGTGTGTTTAGTAAATTAGAAGATAATGATAATGATGTTATTACTATAACAAATCCTGGAATTATAAATTCTTTAGCACCTGGACAATCAGCTAATATATTATTTAATTTTGATGTTGATTCTGGTTTTGATGTTTCTACAGTTAGTGGAGTTTTAAGATTAGAGAGTAATGAAATAAGCAAAGTTGAAGTGCCATTTAAATTAAATGTTAAACCTTTAGCTTGCTTACCTGGAGCTAAAAGTAGTGATATAAGTTTAGATGTTAATAATCCTGATAATAATGATAATTTTGCACCTGGTGAAGATGTAAATGTTGATCTAGATGTTGAAAATAAAGGTAATGATAATATTGATATTAGGTTAGAAGCATTATTGTATAATGTTGATTCAGATAAAAAGATAGATAGTTTTTCAACTACAAAAAATATTAATGATGATGATACAAAAAATTTTAAATTTAAAATGCAACTTAGTGATGTGAAAAAAGATGATGTTAAATTATTTATCAAAGTTTTTGATGACGATGATGATTTAAGATGTAAATTAGAAGAAGTTGATTTAGATTTAGAAGTTCCAGATCATGAAATTAAAATTAGTAATGCTACATTAGCTCCTTCAATAGTAAATTGTGGTGATAGAGTTATAGGAACTGCATTATTAACAAATATTGGAGATAATGATGAAGATGTTGTATTTGAAGCTTTTAGTACTCAATTGGGATTAAGTCAATCTTCTCAATCTTTTGAAATAAATGAAGATCAAGATGAAAATGATAGAACTGTGAGCTTTGGATTTAATGTTCCATCAAATACTAGAGATGGATCTTATCCTATTAGTCTTAGAGCAAGATATAGTGGAGAAGAAAGTTTAGCTATAACTCAATTAAGTGTTCAAGGATGTGGTGGAACAACTACTCAAACACTTACTACTCCTCAAAAAATTATTACAAGTGAAACTACATCTAGTATATCTACTAATAGTCAACAACAACCTGTATTTACAGGTAATACTGTATTTTCAGAAAAATCTTTATTTGATAATTTTAATGCAAAAGAATTAGGAATTCCTACTTCAGTTTGGATTTTAATAAATGTTTTGTTAGTTTTATTAATAATTGGTTGCTTGGTTTGGTTATTCAGATCAAGATAAAATTTAAGAAAATGACTTTAAAATTAAACGAAAAAGTAGTTCCATATGTGGAATTTTATGGTAAAACTATAGATCAAATGCCTGAATTAATAAAACAAGGTAGAATACCTATGTCTGTTAAAGGTTTAATGGAAAGACGTTTACAAGTAGCAGATTATAAAAATGAAGATTTAAAACAAGCTTATTGGTTAAATTATTTTTATACAGGTGATGCAGTTGTAAGACATCCTGATGGAAGAGTAAAAATAGTTCTAGATTCAGATCATTTAAGAAGATTAAATCCAGAAAGTAAATTATTAAATGATGGTTTAATATTAACAAATGATGATTATAAAAGATTAAATGGTGATGAATTCAAAGCTGATGAATTTGAAAAACATAATGGTAAATCTTTAACACAAAAACAAGTTAATGAAAATCCAATATGGAAGGTTTTAGCAAGAGATCCTAATTTATTAAAAGAATATGCAGCTAAAACTTTTGCAATGGCAAAAGCAGAAGGTCAATTTAATTATAATAAAAATATGAGTTTATATTTGCCTTCAGCTCAAGAAAAACCAATAATGCGGCTTTGGTGTGTCTGGTGGTTGAGCGGCAGGTCCAATGCTTATGGCAGCAGTCTTGATGTTTCCGATGGTCGTTTGGTTGGGGTTGCGCCGGAGGCGCTAGTCGCAAAAAATTTAGAAGCTAAAGTTAGAATAGAATAAATTTAGTTCCAAAGTTTTTTATATTTCTTTAATTTTATTATTTTATGAGTTTTAATGAAAGAGTTTGGAATTTATGTAGTAAAATACCTAAAGGTAAAATAAGTACTTATAAATTAATTGCTGAAGCATTAGGAACTAAAGCTTATAGGGCTGTAGGAAATGCTTTGAATAAAAACCCTTATGCTCCTAAAGTTCCATGCCATAGAGTTATTAATTCTAAAGGAAAATTACATGGATTTGCTAATGGATTAAAGGCTAAACAGAGATTGCTAGAGAAAGAGGGTGTGAAAGTTAAAAATGGAAAAGTTGTAGATTTTGAGGAATTATTGTTTAGATTTTAAAATATGTGTTTTTTAGTATTATTATTTTTAAAAAAATTTATAGCAAGCTTTATATATTACTAATTTTGACAAAAGATTTTGTTCCGGAGAAAGTATAGATATACTAAATGTATTGAGATATTTCTCAAAATAGTATGTTAATTCTAAAGAACAATTAAAGGATAATAAATGGAAGAAAAATTATTTAAAGATGGATTAAGAATTGTGGTTGCTGCTTGCAATAATGAAGTTATTCTTGAAAATATAGATGGTGCTTATAACCATCTTTATGGTGGTTCTTTAAATCAAAAACTAGTAATAAATAGGGGTAGTAATAATACTGTTTTTCATCTTGGAGAAATTGTGCATCCTGTAAGTAAAAGAAATTTGCCTCTTTCTCTTAGACTTCCGAATGAATACCCTCATGAAGAATATTTGCCAGGACAATTTACTCAAATATTACATAATGATCTTGCACATTTTGAAGAAGCGCATGAGAAAGGTTATAACATTCCTGGTTTTTTAGCTGTTGTTGCTTGGAAAAATCCTAAAATTAGCGGACGTTATTTTTATGGTGGAATATTAAGTGAAGATTTAAGTGAGAAAAAAAGATATAAACTTCACGAAGAACCATGTAAAACTTTGCATAGAAGAAATTTACCTTGTGGAAAAGTAGAATTATATTACTTAGATCCGCCTAATAAACCACCAAAAGATGCTAGTAGATCTAACAAATACACTCATCCAACTTCTAGATTAAATGTAATTTCTTAAAATTTATTTTTCATAAACTAATGTGTTTTCTCTAATAATTCTTTCTTTAAGAAGTATAAAGCGTAGGGAGGGATTTGAACCCCCAATCTGTTGCTCTCTGTTTATGATAAACTGCAGGCAACTGCCTTACCGTTGGGCCACCTACGCAATAAAGAAAACTAAAATAGAGTTTATATAATTTATTATTGAAGTTTATTATAGTATTTAGAAAATTTATCAAAGAATGTGATTAAATATTTTTATTTTTTGAAAAACTTTTGGAAAAATTTAGAAAACATTTATATATTAGATATATAAACATATATAAATTATGAGAAAATATTCTAAAAAAGAAGATGTTTATAATTTTTTATTAGAAACTGGAAAAGAAATTTCAAAAAGAAAACTTGGAGCCTTATTTGTTGTTTCACAAGAAAAAAATTTTAGAGGTTTATATGAACTTTTATATCCGCAAGTTACTGGAAGTAGTATTTTTGATAAAGGTGCTAAAGAATTAATTTTAAAATTAGCAGAATTAGACGGGGCTTTTTTAATTGGAGAAGATGGAAAATTAATTGCATTTGGTGCTAGAATTTTAAAATCAAAAGCATTACCTGGATATGGAACAAAACATGCTGCAGCAACAGGAATTACAACTCATATTAAAAATTCAAGTGCTGTTTTAGTTAGTGAAGAAAATCATTGGATAAAAATTTTTAAAAATGGAAAAATTGTTTTAGAAATGGATTCATCTAAGACTCCACCTTCTGTAATGCATAAAGTTGTTACATTTTTGACAGATAATGATACTGCTTTACTTGCAACAGCTGGAGCTAGTGCTGCAATTATGGGATTTATTCCTGTAGTAATTGTTTCTGGAACTTATTTAGCAATAAAAACTGCTTCTGGAATTATTAAAAGAAGTTTGAAACATAATTAAAATAATGAGCCCGGAGGGATTTGAACCCCCACGCAACGGTATCTTCTATAAATATCCGAAGCCGTTAATGCTGTCCATTACATCACGAGCCCATAAATTTAATGAAATCATTATAGTTTTAAATTTAACCTTTAAATTTATAATTATGCTGATTTTAATTTAGCTTGACCAATAGAATTAACATCATGTTCATTAATAAAATGAAATCTAATATCTTTAAGTGTGCGCCTAATTTCTATCCTCTTATATTTTTTTTCAACTCTAGAATTTGCATTTACATAGTCATATACTTCTTTGCCATAATAAACAAAAACAAATGGATCATTTTGAAGCTCAAGAGGTGTGCCTGCTAAAATATTTATTAAATATCTATCTTTATCTTCGCTTTTACCTAATAATAATTCACGATAAGTATTAACTTTTTTTTCAATAGTACTAACAACTGCTTCTCCTCTATCTTCTTGAATTATTTTATCTACTAATTGAAAATCTTTACTAACATGGACAATTGTATTAATTCCCATAGAATTTAGATTTACTAACTCTAAAACTTTTGTAACTTTATCAGTTCTATTACGATAATTTTTTAATGCATTTCTTATATCTTCATCTGTATACATGAATGAAAATAAGTATAAAAGTTTATAAGTTTTATTTGTTTATGAAAGTTATTTTGAAACCTTATAAATTCCATTAATAGAATGGCGGGCCCGATGAGATTTGAACTCACGACCCTCTGCTAACTTCCATATGCTAGAAGGCAGACTTGCGTATATCATAATGCCTTATGACATAATGCGCTATTTGCCTTAGCTTTGAAAACTATCCAGACTGCGCTACGGGCCCATTAAACTAATATAATGTGTTAATTAAGTATTTTAAAACTTTCGTATTTGATTAATATATAAGATAACATTTATATTAAAGCTATTTTAAAATAATTCTATGTTAAAGTTTCCAAAAATACCTTTATCATTAAATGGTGTAAATTATTTAATTTTTATAGTTCTTATAAATTCTATAGGTGCTTCAATGTTAGTACCAATATTTCCTTTATACATAAAAAGTTTAGTTAGCAATAATAATGCTTTGGTTGGATATGTGTCTGCATTTATTGCAGCTTTACTTATTTTTTATACTTTAATTTGTACTAAGTTATTTTTTAAATTTAAAAAATTAAATCTATTAAGATGGGGATTTTTTGGTTTAGGAATAACTCAATTTATACTTGTTTTACTTGTAGATATAAAACAATTTTTAATTTTAGAAGTCTTTAGAACTTTTTTCTTAGTTGCTACTTATCTTACTTTAGGTTTATTTGTAAGAGAATATACTCCAACAAATTCAATGGGAAAAGCAGAAGGAAGATATTTTACAATTTCAAATGTTGGTTTTCTTCTAGGACCTTTAATAGGGGGGTTATTAGCAAGTGCATATTCTTTTAATACTGTATTTATTGTTTCAGCTATTCCTTTATTATTAATAACTACTTTATTATTATTTATTCCTTTAAAAGAAACTATAACAAATCATAAACATAAACTTAGTTTATTAGATTATTTTAAAAATAAAGATTTAATATTAATTTATTTTTTATCTATGGGTTTATTTGCATGGTGGTCTATTTTGTATACTTATCTCCCATTGTATGCAGATACATTTGGGTTTAGTGCTAAAATAATAGGTTATTCACTATTTGGAGCTGCTATACCTTTAATATTATTAGAAATACCCTTAGGTAGATTAGCAGATGGAAATGGTTTTAGAAAATATATTAGTTTGGGATTTTTAATAATTGGAATTTTTTTAGCTTTAACTTATCTAACTAAACCAATATATGTTATAATTTTAGTAACACTAGCAACAATTGGTGCTGCATTTATAGAACCATTATTAGAAGCTTATTTTTTCAAACAAGTTAAAACTAAAGAAAATGAACATAACTTATATCCTGTTTATAAAACTGCTTCTCATTTAAGTAATATTATTGCTCCAATTATATTTTCAACAATTTTAATTTATTTTAATTTTAAAGGAGTATTTTTATTTGCTGCTTTAATTATGTTTGGATTTATGCTATTAGCTATGAAACTAAAAAAATGAAATTTATAATTGAACATCTAACAGATAAATTATATGAATGGTGTTTAATAGAATATGAAAATATTTCTAATTTTGTTGGCAAAAATAATTTAATATTTACAAATGTTAAAAGTCCTAAAGAATCTAAAATAATAAATAAATTTGGAATTGTCTATAAGGAAAGTATTTTAAAATTAAAATTTAATAGGATTTGTTTATTAGAACCTAAGTCTAAGAAGACTTTAGAACCAAATGATGCTAATAAATTTGATTATTTTTTATTTGGAGGAATATTGGGTGATTTTCCTGAACAGGGAAGAACTGAAAAATATTTAACTTCTAAATTAAAAAATGTAGAAACTAGGAATTTATTAGATAAACAAATGTCTACTGACACTGCTGTTTTAGTTACTAATTTAATATTAAAAGGAAAGAAAATTAAAGATATTGAATTTATAGACAGTCCTTCATTTATTATGAAAAAAGGTTTAATTCAAGAAGAAGTCAATTTGCCTTATAGATATGTTAGTAAAAATGGAAAACCAATAATTAGTAAAAAATTAATTAAGTATTTGAAGAATAAAAAAGATTTATAGTTTTAACGGTAGATTTAAATTTAAGTAAATTTTATATTAAATATGAAAAGTAAAATTATTTTAACAGCCTTTATAGTAATCATTTTCTTACTTGGAATAATGCTTGGAGTTTATGTTATACCTAAAAATAAAACTTTTAATGAACAAAATAAAACAATAAATACAGTTTATAAGGATATAAAAATTCTTGGAGTTGATCAAGATGGAAAGGGTGTTAGTGCTATAATGAATGTTGAAGTAAAACCTGGAAGTGGTTTAGTTTTAGTTAATATTAATAATTTATTAGCAGATTATTTAACCCAACTTAGTGCTAGAAATGCTGCAAAAGCAGCTTCTAATTTTACAAAAATTAATTTAAGTTCTTTTGATATTGTTTATAGTATAAAGACAAGTGTTGGAATAATAGAAGGACCTTCAGCTGGTGCTGCTATGGCTGCTGCTACAATTGCTGCTTTGTCAAATAGAACTGTAAATGGATCTGTTTTTATAACTGGTTCTATAGAATCTAATGGTTCAATTGGATCTGTTGGTGGAATAAATGAAAAAGCTCAAGCTGCAAAAGACAGTAAAGCTTTATTATTTTTAATACCTGAAGCTAGATATAATGTTGGTTATGAAGTTGTTAAAAAATGTAAAAATATAAAAGATATTAATTATTGTGAGCTTACTTACTTACCAAAAAAATTTGAATTAAGTGAATTATTAAATTTAGACATAATACAAGTTAAAAATATAGATGAGGCTGTTAAATATATATTAATATGAAAAACAAAAATAATAATTTAAAAATCGTAGTTTATTTTTTGGTGGTCTTTTTATTTTTATTAAATTTATATATTCTATTCTTAAATTATACTAGTATGAATAATTTAGGTAAAAATTCTTATGAAAAAGAATTAAATTATACTTTGCCTGATTTTAATATTTCTGATACTCCACTTTCATTACAAGGTTTTACTTTAATTAATGTAAACTTAAGTGAAAATAAAATTATATTATATTCTAAATGTTATAAATTAGCATTAGAAACTAATGATGTTCAGTTTTATTCTATTAAAGAAGGTTTAACTAATTCTATAGATGTTAGACCTACAATTCATGATACTACACTTGCAATATTTGATCACTTTAATGTTTCTTTAATTATGGTTAAAATAGTTGATAAAAAAGATGAACTTTATTTTTCTAATATTTATTTAAAAAATGGTAATAATATTTTAAGTATAGATGCAAAACCAAGTGATTCTATTGCTTTAGCTATTAGGAAAAATATTCCAATATATATTAATGATGGGCTTTTAAATAAAAATGCAGATAATACATGTGAAAGTAGCAAGTAATTATATAGTTAGTTTTTTAAATAAGTCAAATTCTTTAGTTTTATGCTAGATTTTAAGAAAATAGAGAAAAAATGGCAGAATGAATGGGAGAAAAATAAAACTTTTCAAGTAGAAGATAATTCAAAGAAAAAGAAATTCTATTGTTTAGAAATGTTTCCTTATCCAAGCAGTACTGGCTTACATATGGGTCATGCATTAAATTATACTATTGGAGATATTTTTGCAAGATTTAAAAGAATGAATGGTTTTAATGTTCTTTATCCTATGGGTTATGATGCATTTGGTTTACCTGCAGAAAATGCAGCAATAAAAGCTGGAGAACATCCAATGAGTTATACAGAAAATGCAATGAATAATTTTATTACTCAGCAGAAAACTTTGGGTTTAAGTTATGATTGGAGTAAAAAAGTTATAACTTGTCATCCTGATTATTATAAATGGAATCAATATTTTTTCTTAAAATTTTATGAAAATGGTTTAGTTTATAGAAAAAAATCTTCTGTAAATTGGTGTCCAAAATGTACAACTGTTTTAGCAAATGAACAAGTTCATTCTGGAAAATGTTGGAGACATGAAGATACTGATGTTGAAATAAAAAAATTAGAACAATGGTTTATTAAAACTACAAAATATTCAGAGGAATTATTAGAAAAAATTAAAACTTTGGATTGGCCAGAGAGAATTAAAATTATGCAAGAGAATTGGATAGGAAGATCTAATGGTACAGAAGTTTTATTTGAAATCAATGGAAAAAAATGGCCTGTTTTTACAACAAGACCAGATACTCTTTATGGTGTTACTTTTTTAGTAATTTCTGCGCAACATGAAAATCTAATAAATATAGTTAGTAAAGAACAGAAAAAAGAAGTGAAAAATTTCTTAAAGAAACTTAAATCTGTAAGTGAAAAAGAACTTGAAACTATGGAAAAAGAAGGAGTATTTACTGGAAGCTATGCTATTAATCCATTAAATAATGAAAAGGTGCCTGTTTATGCTGGAAATTTTGTTATTGCTGATTATGGTTCTGGTATGGTCATGGCTGTTCCTGCGCATGATCAAAGAGATTTTGAATATGCTAAAAAATATAAAATACAATTAAAATTAGTTATTCAAGGCGAGAAAAAATTAGATATTAATAATATTATTAAAGCTTATACTGAAGATGGAGTTTTAATTAATTCTGGTAATTTTAATGGTCTAGATAATAATAAAGCAAAAGAAGAAATTACAAATTATTTAGAAAGTAAAAAATTAGCAAAAAAAGTAACAAATTATAAATTTAGAGATTGGTTGGTTTCAAGACAAAGATATTGGGGAACTCCAATACCCATGGTATATTGTGATAAATGTGGAGTTGTTCCTGTTTTAGAAAAAGATCTTCCAATTAAACTTCCAGAGAAAGTTAAATTTGGAGAAGGAAATCCTTTAGCTACAAATAAAGATTTTGTTAATGTAAAATGTCCAAAATGTAAAAGTAATGCAAGACGTGAAACTGATACTATGGATACTTTCTTTGATTCTTCATGGTATTTTTTAAGATATTGTGATAATAAAAATAATAAATTACCTTTTGATGCAAAAAAAGTTAATTATTGGATGTCGGTTGATCAATATATTGGTGGAGCTGAACATGCTTGCATGCATTTAATTTATGCTAGATTTTTTACTAAAGCATTGAGAGATCTTGGGATAATTAAGATTGATGAGCCGTTTACTTCTTTATTTAATCAGGGAATGTTACATGGAAGTGATGGAAATAAAATGTCTAAATCTTTAGGTAATGTTATTAATCCTTTAGATATGATAGAAAAATATAGTGCAGATTCATTAAGATTTACTTTAATGTCATTAGCTTCTCCAGATAAAGATAGTATTTGGAATGACAGTAATTTAGATTCAAATTATAAATGGCTAATAAAAGTATTTAATTATTTTGAAAATGTAAAAGTTGGTAAAACTTCTAAAAAATTAGATAGTGAAATTAATAAAACTATAAAAGATGTAACAGATGATATTGAAAATTTTAAATATAATATTGCAATAATTAGATTAAGAAAATTATTAGAAAATTTTGAAAAAGAGGGAGAAGTTTCTAAAGAATATCTAGAGGTTTTTGTAAAATTATTGCATCCTATTTGTCCTCATTTAACAGAGGAAATATGGCATTCTTTAGGGAATAAAACTTTTGTTTCTTTAGAAAAATGGCCTAAATATGATGAAAAGAAAATAGATTTAGAACTTGATTATTTAGAAGAAGAATTAAATACTACTAAAGAAGATATTCAATATGTAATGAAATTAACTAAGAATGAAAAACCTAATAAAGTTACAATTATAATAGCACAAGATTGGAAATATGATTTATATAAAAAAGTAGAAGGACTACTTAAGAATTTTAAAAATCCTGGTGATATAATTAAAGAATTAATGAAAACAGATATGAAAAAATATGGACAAGAAGTTGTTAAAATTATTCCTAAATTAGTTGAGAGAAAATTAAATATAGTTTTAGCTAAGAAAAAAGAATTAGATTTCTTTAGCAAAAATAAAGATATATTAGAGAAAGAATTTGGATGTAAAATTTTTATTGAAGATGGGGATAAGTTTAAGCATCAAAAATCTAACTTTGCTTTACCTAAGAAACCAGCAATTTTAATAGAATGATTTATTTTAATAGTTCTACTATCTCTTTACCTTTTCCTTCTTCTATTTCTTTTAAATCTAAACCATTAAGTTCATGAGGAAATATTAACCATTGGTCTGTTTCATGAACATAAAAATCTGGTCTTCTTGTTGTTTTATTTCTTAATGGTTTATAATAAACTGTAGCTATTTTTATTTCATTAGGTGTGTTGGCTCTTGCTTCTTCGCTTAATTTTTTTAGAACTGCTTCCATACTTAAACCACTATCGTAGACATCATCTACTAATAATAATTTATCATTATAATTAATTTTTCTAATAATATAATCTAAACCATCAACTTGAATTTCTCTTTTCATAACATCTAATTTATCTTCATGATAAGCTGAAGTTCTTATTGATATATGATCTGTTTCTATCTTTTTATATTTTAAAAATTCTTGAACAGCTATTCCTGGCGGTGCTCCGCCCCTCCATAATCCAACAATAAAATTAGGTCTAAAATCTGATTCTAAAATCTTTTTTCCTAAAATATAAGAATCTAAAAGAAATTGTTTTGGGTCTACAAAGTATTTTCCATTAACTTCCATATAATAAAATGAATTTACTTATTTATAATATTTATTGATTTACAACATAATTATTACAGAAAGCCTTATATATTATTTTAACCAGTTAAATATAATGGTTGCTTTTACTTTTGGAATTGGATTGGTAATTGCTTTATTAAATATTTTATTTGGTTTACTTATACTTGCATTTCCAAACTTTTTAAGATTTATTATGGGATTTTATTTTTTAATAAGTGGCATCTTAATGCTTTTATTAAAATAATTATTTTCTTTCTACACATTTTTCATATAAATCTTTAAACTTATTGTTTTTATCATATTTATTTTTTAATTTCCTATAATATTTTCCATTATATAATTTCCAGAAATTTTCTTTAGTGTAAAAAGAAGTTGAATATAATGATTTTTTACCTTTTATTTCTTCTACCTTAGATTCTATTTTTTTATTAAAATAATTATATTTTTTATTTGATTTAATTACATCCCAGAATCCGAAATTAATGTATAGTTTATTTGGATCTGTTAAATATAAATTATATTTTACATTTTTATCATATTTTTTTACAGGACAAACCCATATTGGTTTTATTCCTATATTTCTATTAAAGAAATCTAAGAATTTCTCACAATTTTCAATTGGAATTTCTACATCTTGTACTACTGATTCTGAATTATTTTTAAATATTTTATATTTTTTTACAAAAGATTTAATTTTCCAATAAGTTGAAGATCTTAATAAGAATTTTCCAAATAAAAATCTTATAAATTTATTCTGCATATAGAAATGTTTTGAACACCAAAACCAATCAGTATCCCAACGCCAAATATAATCTAAAATTGTTAAATGGTCTATTTTTTTACTTTGAATAGATTTATAATAAATATTCATGTATTTATAATTGCTCACGTAACATTCTTTATCAGTAAAATTTCCTATACTAATATACATTTCATTTTCATTAAATAGTGTTCCATCAATAAAATCTATTTCTTTAGACAAACATAATTTATTTAATTCTTTAAAATATTCTTTTTGATTAGTAAATTTTATATTTTCAATTTTAACATATTTTTTTACAGGAATTAATTTTATTTTTAATTTTAAAGCATAACCCAATGTACCATAAGAATTTGGAAATGCATAAAACAAGTCTTTGTTTTCGCTATTATTACATATTATTGTTTTTCCATATGATAATAATATTTCCATTTCTAAAATAGTTTCATGAACAAAACCATATTTGAAAGATGAAGATTCAACACCTATTCCTGTTGCTGCCCCACCAATAGTTATTGTTTTTAATTCTGGAACAACGCAAGGCATTAAGTTAAATTTTATAGTTTCATTAAGTAGATCTTCATAAGTTGTCATTCCTTCAACTTCACAAATTAAGTTTTTTTCATCTATAGAAATTACATTATTAAAACTTCTTACATCTATTTTATTATCTTTTGTATCTCTATCCCTAAATAGATTAGAAGATTTTTTTTGCAAAGATATGTTTGAACTAATTTTAATTTTGTTTACTAATTCTTCTTTTTTTTTAATATATTCTATAATAGAAATCATCTTATTGAATTATAACCACCAATAATACCTTGTTTAGATAAAACTACTTGCCATAATTGGTTTCTTCTTGCTCTAAAAGATCCTGCACAAGATAATAAATAATATTTAAAAATTTTATAATCTCTTTCTGTATATTTTGATTTTAATTTATCCCAATTTTTATCTAGATTATTAAACCAGGCCATTAAAGTTTTATCATAATAAGCTCCAAAATTATGCCAATCTTCCATTACAAATAAACCTTCCATTGCTATACTTAATTGTTTTATTGATGGAAGCATGGCTCCTGGAAATATATATTTATCAATCCAACGATCAATAGAATGCACAGAAGTATTTCCACCTATTGTGTGAAATAAAAATAAACCATGTGATTTTAAACATCTATTTGCAACTTTCATAAAATTTTCATAATTTTTATAACCTACATGTTCACATAGACCAATAGAAACAACTTTATCAAATTGTCCTTGCGCTTCTCTATAATCTGCTTTTATTATTGTAACTGGTAGATTTTTACATAATTCTCTTCCAAATTTGACTTGTTCTTCTGAAATATTATAAGCTGTAATTTCACAACCATATTTTTCTGCAGCAAATTTTGCAAAATAACCCCAGCCAGAACCTAATTCTAAAACTTTGTCTTCTTTTTTTAAGTTTAATTTTTTACATATTAAGTCTAATTTTGCTATTTGTGCTTGATCTAAATTATTTGTATTTTTATAATAAGCGCAAGTGTATTGCATTGTCTTTCCAAGCATTGCTTCATAAAGGTCATTTCCAAAATCATAATGCATTTTAGCTACTTTTTTAGATCTTGATTTGTTTTGTTTATTAATTAATTTAGCTTTTAAAAATTCAAATATTAATTTATAAGAAAATACTTTTTTGTCTAATTTTGCAGATATTATTTTGTTAAAAAATTCATCTAATTGTTTAGAATCCCACCAACCATCTAAATAAGCTTCTCCTAAACCAATAGAACCTTCAGATAATGCTATTTGATATAATTTTTCATTATAAACTTGTATATCCCAAGGACGATCACCATTAATTTTTACGTCAGCTTGTTCTAATAGATTTTGAAATGCTTTTTTTGTCTTTTTTGACATAGATTTTTTAATATTATTCATATTATAAATATTTCTAATT
>JAHFKB010000009.1:0-5814 GCA_023245565.1 archaeon | reverse complement strand
AAAAAATTACTTAATTTAATTTGTTTATTTAGTTTATCTAATAATTTACTTTCTCTTAATTGATTGTTTATATCATAATTAAATTTATTTAAGATTAATTTTCTAGCAAAATTTAACATGTCTTTTTTATTTGTAAATTCATATTTTTCAGAAGATATTGCTTTTCTAACTGCTTGTCTAACAACAAATACACCTAGTGGCATTGAATATTCAGATGTGACATATCTTAATAATAGGCAAGATGCTTGTTTTTTTAAATTTTTTAATTCTTCTAATAAACTTAGTCTAGCTGCATAATAACCACCTATAGTATTATTTGCATAAGACTTTCTACCATAATAATCTTCATAATCTGTTGTAGTATAAATTTGTTGGGTTTGATTCATTATTGAATCTGGCAAGGCTGTTTCAAATAATTCATATGACCAAGCATCTGGAAACATTAAAATTATATAATAATTTCCAAAATAATTTCCATAGTATAATTTACAATTATTAATTGATGAGTGATTTTTTATTTCTTTGATGTGATATTTTCCTATTGTATCATCTGTTGCTGTAATACTCCATTTTGTTGGAACTAATTTTCTATTATATTTTATACCCATTACTCCAATACTTAATAATTGAGATAATTGATATTCTGTAAAACCTTTACTTGATAACAAACGCAATGCTTCATTTGCTTTTAGATCTGTATCAGTGAAAACTTTTTCTATCTTTGGTTCTAATTTTATATTATCTATTGGTTGAATTTTATTTACTTCTCCACCTGGACCAAATGGAAGGTGAATATTATCAATGTTGATTTTTGGTCTTAATTTTTTTCTTAATTCTACTTCTATAGAAGTTGTTTTTGAACTCATTGCAATTTCTTGTGCTAATTCTAAGAATTTATTATTATTTCTTACATCAAATATGCTTGTTTTTTTTCTTGCATTAATTAAATTAGCTCTTAGTTCTATTATTCTTTTAATATTGTAATTATTATCATACCAATGATAAGGGTTATCGTATTTCCAAGCTTCTTCTTTACTATCTAAAGGACTTAAAATTCCAACATTTGCTTTTTTATCATTAATAAATTTACTTCCTACAAAAACTGTTGGCGGAGTATTTCCTAAGAATTCCTTATCTACTAAATTAATTGCTTTTATTTTTATATCTTTAATCCAAGGACTTTTAGTTTTTACTAATACCATTTATACTAATTAATTAATAAACTATTTAAATTCTATTCTCAAATTTTATAATATGAATGATGTTGTTATAGGAAAAGGTAATTTATCTGGTAGAGGTATATTTGCAGATAGAGACTTTAAAAAAGGAGAGGTTGTAATAAAATATAGTCTTAAAGCTTTAACAGAAGATGAGTTTAAAAAACTCTCAAAAACAGAGAAAAATTTTACTCATAATCATTTTGGAGTAATTTATCTTTATTCTATACCAGAAAGATATGTTAATCACTCTTCTAATCCAAATACTATTCAAGATCTTAAAAATAAGTGTGATGTTGCCATAAAAAATATTAAGAAGGGTAAAGAAATAACTACAGATGCAACAAAAGATGATACTTAAAAGTTTAAATATTTTATTTCTTAATTATATTTAATAATATCTTTATTATTTTTTCAAATTCTAATTTATTTTTATCATAAAAATCATAGTCTATTTCTTCTCCATAGTAATCTAATCTATTTCTTAAATAACTCATTTGTGAAATTATGTGAACTTCAGCTTCATAGTTTGGATAAAATTTATAGAAATAAGATATTAAACATTGATGATTTTTTGATCTTAATCCTTTTGATAATAATAAAGCAACTAAAATTTCTTTTATCACTTCATAATAACCTTCTACAACAAAAGAAACATTTTCTTCACTTACTTTAGTAGTTTTAATGTAATTTAATCTTGATTCTGCAGTTTTAATCATAGATTCAATCTTTTCTGGATCAACTTCTACATTTCTTATGAATTCTTTTTTACATTGCTCCCAATTCATTATATCATTCATTTTATTTTTATATAGCCTGTTAATTTTATACCATTAATTACGTTATTTAATAAATTATTAGGTAGTTCTTTAATATCTTTGTATATAAATAATTGTATTTTATGATTTAATTTTTTCTCAAAATTGGATAAATCAACTTTAATATTTTTTGTAGATTCTATAAATATATCTATATCGCTTTCAAAATCATATTCTCCTTTTCTTACACTTCCAAAAATTATTATTAAAGATGGAACAAATGTATTATTTATATAATCAATTAATTTATTTTCATATAATTTATTTATCATAAAATAAGATTTTAAAAATTTATTATAATTATTTATAATTAGTTGATTATTTGTATTAATTATTTCTTTTTCTCTTAATTCTTTTAAATATCTTTGAATATTTGATGTTGGAATTTTTGTTATTTTTGAAATTTCACGTATTGTAAACTCTCTATTTGGATATTCAAATATTGATTCTAATATTTTGTCCCATTTTTGATTTATTAGTACCATTTTTAGTACTTAAGTACCAATTTTGGTATATAAATCTTTCTAATTATCAATACTTTTATAAATTAAATTAATAGTAGATCTTTATGGTGAATTATAAAGAACTTGGGTTTAAGTGCGGTTTAGAAATTCATCAACAATTAGAGGGTCATAAGTTATTTTGTAATTGTCCTTGTATAATTAAAGATGATAAACCTGATTTTGAAGTTAAAAGAAATTTAAGAGTTAGTGCTTCTGAATTGGGAGAGTTTGATCCTGCTGCTTTATATGAATTACAAAAAGGAAAATATTTTGTTTATCAAGGATATAATGATGTTAATTGTTTAATTGAATTAGATGAAGAACCTCCTAAAGAATTAAATAAAACTGCATTAAATATTGCTTTGCAAGTTGCTTTATTATTAAATGCAAAACCTGTTGATGTTATTCAATTTATGAGAAAGATTGTTATTGATGGAAGTAATGTTTCTGGATTTCAGAGAACTGCTTTAGTTGCAATTAATGGTTATATAGAAACTTCTGAAGGAAAAATTTCTATTTCTAGTATTTGCTTAGAAGAAGAATCAGCTAAGAAAATTGAAGATAAAGAAAGTTATAGGGTTTATAATATTTCAAGATTAGGAATTCCTTTAATTGAAATTGCTACAGGGCCTGAAATAAAAAGTGCTGAGGGTGCAAAAGAAGCTGCTGAAAAAATTGGAATGGTTTTAAGATCTGTTAAGGGTGTAAAAAGAGGATTGGGAAGTATTAGACAAGATATTAATCTAAGTGTTAAAGGACAATCTAGAGTTGAAATTAAAGGTTTTCAAGATTTAAGAAGCATTCCTAAAGTTGTTGAATATGAAGTTAATAGACAATTAGAATTATTAAATAAGAATGAGAAATTAAAATCTGAAGTTAGAAAAGCTGAATCTAATTTTACTACTTCATTTTTAAGACCAATGCCTGGAGCTTCTAGAATGTATCCTGAAACAGATGTTCCTTTAATTAATATTGATAAAAAATTATTGGAAAAAATTGAATTGCCAAAATTATTAGATGAAAAAGTTAAATATTTAGAAGAGAAATATAAATTACAATCTGATATTGCTAGGGAAATAATTAAAGAAGGAATTGATTTTGAAGGTTTTGTAAAAGATTATAGAAATATTGAACCTGGTTTTATTGCAAGACTATTAATAGAAATTCCCAAAGAAATTAGCTCTAGATTTAATCTAAATATTAGTAAATTAGAAGATCAGAGTTATTTTCATATTGTTTTAGAAGCTATTTCTGAAGGTAAAATTAAGAAAGATGCTGCTTTGGATATTTTAGTTGATTTAATTAGAAATGAAAAAATAGATCTTAGTAAATATAAAACTGTTTCAGATAAAGAATTAGAAGAAGAGATTAAGAAAATTTGTGAAAAAAATAAAGGTGTTCCTTTTGGCGGATTAATGGGTGAAGTAATGAAGAAATTTAGAGGTAAAGTAGATGGTAAAAAAGTTGCTGATATAATTAAGAAATATGGTAAGTGAAAAAATTAGACAATCTGATAAAGAGAAAGCAGTTTTATTAGCTTTGAAAAATAAAATGGCTCTTATTAGAAGAGATTTAGAAATTCATGGAATTAAAGTTGATGGTTCAACTGAATTTATTTCTAAAAGTGAAGATTATGATGAACTTTGGAGTGATGCATTAAAAGCTTTGAAGAAGAAATTTAATTAATAGTAAAGTTTAAATTTAATCTATTTATTTTTAATTATATGATTAATTTATTTTCTCTAATTGTTATTATCTTAGGTCTATGTTTATTTGAAACTATAAGTAGCATAGATAATGCAGTTATTAATGCTGAAGTTTTATCTACTATGTCTGCAAAAGCTAAGAGGTGGTTTTTAATATGGGGTTTATTAATTGCTGTTTTTTTAGTTAGAGGTTTGTTACCTTGGCTTATAATTTGGTTTACAAATCCTTCTTTAGGTTTTATTGGAGCTTTTACAGCTGCATTTAGTTCTAATCCTATGGTTGCTGAATCTATAGAAAAATCAGCTCCAATATTATTATCTGGTGGTGGAATTTTTTTAGTTTTCTTATTCTTTCATTGGTTATTTATGGAACCTAAAAGTTATGGATTAAGTCATGAGAAGTTTTTTCAAAGTCATGGTGTTTGGTTTTATGCTGTAGTTTCTATTTTTTTAGCTTTAGTTGTTTGGTTTTCAATTAAAATTAACCCATTAATGGCATTTGGAGCAGTAGTTGGATCTACAGCATTTTTTATTACACATGGATTTAAACAAAATGCAGAAAAAGCTGAAGAACAAATGTTACATAAAAAAGCAGGTTTGAGTGATCTAAGTAAAATATTATATTTAGAAGTTATTGATGCAACTTTTTCTATTGATGGAGTTTTAGGTGCTTTTGCTTTTACTTTATCTGTTCCTTTAATATTAATTGGAAATGGTCTTGGTGCATTAGTTGTAAGAAAATTAACAACTAGTAATATAGAACGTGTTAAGAAATATAAGTATTTGAAAAATGGAGCAATGTACTCTGTTTTATTTTTAGGAGCTGTTATGTTATTAGAAAGTTTTGGATTTCATATTAATAATTTAGTTTCGCCTATTACTACTTTTATTATTTTAGGATATTTCTTTTATAAATCTAAAAAAGAATTTAAAAATTAATGTTTTTTATATATTTTATTATTTTGTGAAATTTTCGAAATTTTATTAGAAAACTTTATAAATAAATACACATACATGTATGTATGGCAACAAAGACATTATCTATAACTGAAGAAGCTTATGAAAGATTATCTTCTAAAAAACGTGGTAAAGAAAGTTTTAGTGAGGTAATAAATAGAATTACAAATAAAAAAAGTTTGTTAGACTTTGTAGGTATACTAAGCGATAAAGAAGGAGAAAAATTAATTGATAACATAGAAAATTCTAGATCTTTAAGTAGAAAGAGGAAGTTATGATTTTAGATACTTCTATTATAATTGATCTTTTGAGAGGAAATAAAGAAACTAAGAAAAAAATAGAAGAAATTGAGAATAAGAATGTAAATTTGGTAACTACATCAATTAGTGTTTTTGAGGTGTTTCAAGGAATTAGTTTTATTAATAATGATAACAAGGATAAAATATATTCATTATTTGAATCCATAAATATATTGGACTTTGATAATTCTTCTGCAAGAGAAGGTGGAATAATTCAATCTGATTTAAAAAAAGAAGGAAAAATGATTGATCCTGAAGATGCAATGATTGCAGGCATAGCTAAAATTCATGGTGAAATTATACTTACTAGAAAT
>JAHFKB010000008.1 GCA_023245565.1 archaeon | reverse complement strand
ATTTGGATCAACTACATTAACTGTAATTTTTATTGTGCTTTCTTCTGTATTTTTTTGGTACCATTTATTTTTCTTTTTTAATACAAATATTATTTCTTTTCTACCATCTACTTTTGGATTAATAAATCCCCAACTTCTATTTAAATAATATTCTCCAATATCTTTTCTATTTTTTTTAATATCAACTTTAATTGTATAATTTCTACTATCAAATTTTGGTTTAAAATTGCATCTTTGATTTATTTCTAAATTAAAATTATCATCTTTTACAAAAGTTTGTGGATCTTTGCCAAGTGTTAAAAAATCTACTGAAAATCCTAAATTTTCTGGAAGTGTTTCTTCTTTTTTACCTTTGTCTTTAAAATCTTTTTTTGTTTTAGGATTAACTTCTTCTGGACCTGATGCTGATTGTTCTATAATTATTTCTTTTGTAGCAATTTCTTTATTTTTATTATCATTCTTATCTTTAACTAAAACTACTATCTGAACTTTTTGTCTAGGATAAGGTGTAAGATCTTTTTCTATTTTAAGTGAAATAGTTTTGCTGTGTTTTTCATGCTCTCTTCCAGCAATTTGCCAATCATATTCGAAATTTCCAGAATATTCACTAAAGAATCTTGTAGTTACTGCTTCTAAAGTTATTTCTTGCCCTACAGTATAAACTTTTAAATCAGGATATATTTTTATCTTTAAACTAAAATTTTTACTTTTCTTTTTTTCTTCTGCTATTGCTGCTTCTCTTTGTCTTTGTTCAGGATGTTCTCCATCAGATCCTCTGCTTCTACTACTTGAAGAATTACTTTCACTACTAGGATCTCTTTTATGAATTTTAACAAAAGAAAGTAAAGCCCAAAGTATTAAGAAAAATAATATTGCAATGAAAAGTGGATTACCTAAAATTGTATTTAAGATTGGTTCAAATATTTCACGAAAAGCCAATAAACCAATTACCATTGCTAATAACATTATAAGAATAATATTTCCTAAAGTCCAAACATTTTTTTCATCATCTGATTTTATAAATCTATAAGCCCAAATTATACTAATTAAAATTAAAATTATCATCCAGAAAGGAGCAAATGCTAAAACTAAACCGCCAGCCCAATAACCTGTAATACGGGAATAAACTACTAAACTAATTGCACCAAATAAACCAAGACCAATATACAAACCTTTTAATGCAGGATTTTCTTCATTACCTTCTTTGTACATTTTTCCTAAGCCAGCTCTTGCTGCACTAGAAATTATTAAGAAAATAAAAATAAAATCGATCCAAGAACTCCATTGCTGATAAATCATAACTAAGTCTGAACCTGAATAAACTGCAAAATAAAGGTCTTCTAGCAAAGCAAATACATGAGGCATTAATAATATTAAGAATATAGTACTAAATAGAACAAAACCTACTCTTTTTTTACTCAACATTAAAGAAAATATTACTAAAATACTTATATAAATCTTTTCATATATTTATTTTCATGAAATGCGTTAAAATTGACTTAAAACAGGCAGAAAAAGTCAAAAGAGAACTTTTAGATTTAGGTATTTTTGATAAAAATTATGAAATTACTAAAAATAAAAATTATATTTATTTTCCAGTTAATAAAAATGTTAAAGGTTTTAAAATTATTGATAGAAAAATAAAGAAAAAGTATAATAAAATTGAATTTGAAGATTTGTTAAAAACTAAATTAAATAAAGAAGAATTTGGATTATTAACTAAAGCTTATGATGTTGTTGGAAAAATTGCGATAATTGAAATTGATGATAAATTATTAAGTAAGAAAAAACTAATTGGGGAAGTATTATTAGAATCTAATAATAATATAAAAACTGTTGTTAGAAAAGTTGGGGGTCATGAAGGAGAATATAGGATTCAAAATTATGAATTTTTAGCTGGAGATAATAATTTAGAGACTTTACATAAAGAAAATGGAATAAGTTTAAAATTAAATATAAGTAAAACTTATTATTCTATTAGATCTAGCAATGAAAGATTAAGGATTTCTAAATTAATTAAAGATGGAGAAGTAGTTTTAGTTATGTTTTCAGGAATAGGAGTTTATCCTTTAGTTATATCTAAAAATAGTAAAGCTAAGGAGATTTATGGTGTTGAAATAAATCCTGATGCTTGCAAATATGCAGAGGAAAATTTAAAATTAAATAAAATTAAAAATATAAAATTATTTTGCGGTGATGTTATTAAAGTTATTCCTAAATTGAAGGTTAAATTTGATAGAATATTAATGCCTTTGCCTGGAAATAGTTTTAAATTTTTAGATTTAGCTTTGAAATTTTTAAATAAAAATGGAATTATACATCTTTATTGTTTTTCAAGCGAGGAAGAAATAGATAAATTAGTTCAAAATATTAAAATAAAATATGATTTTAAAGCTATAAATATTGTTAAGGCAGGGCAGCAAAGCCCTAGAATTTACCGTTATTGCCTTGATTTAAGGCATTATGGCTCTTCTAGAAAGGTTTAAATATTGGTTACTATTCTTAAGTAGTTATATATTGAGGAATAAAAATGAATTGGAGAGTTGCGAGAGTTGTAACAGAAGGATTGGTTGGTTTAGTTGCAGCTGCTGGAGTTTATAATTGGTATACTGCTCGTCATGATCTTTCTAATACTTACAAAATTATAGATGATGGTCCTGTTGTTACATCTTATGTAGTTCCTGGAAATCATAGAATTGTAATAACAAAAACTGCGTCTGGTAAAACAAGTTCTAATACTTTGTATGTTCAATCAGATGGAACAACAGTTTCAGTAGATCCCAAGAGAATAAATTTGGAAATTGATATAACTACAGGTAAATCTGGTATTAAATAAGAGAATGTTTTTAAACTTTTAGACTTTATTTTTATTTGCAATGATGAGGTGAACACCCGAAGACGAAAGGATGATTGATGGTAGTAGCTTCTGAGCAATTTCAATAATTTTATATAGGATATATCTAATCTAATATCTAGATGAAAAAAAAGAGTAGTGAGAAAAATAAATTAGATTTAATTCTAGATTTAGAAAGAAAACAAATTAAAGGACAAAAAAGAATAGAGGAATTAGAAAAAAAAGAAATAAATAGGGTTGATAAATTAGATTCTGAAGAGCATTTACTTTCTAACTTAGAGAAAAAACAATTAGAAGAATTTGAAGATTTAAAAAATTTAGAATTAAAAATTAGAGAAAAAGTTGGAGTTCATCCATTAAGAAAAGTTACTTACAAGGATATAGGTAAATCTATGATTGGTGCATTTGTTGGATTAGTAAGTCATTTTGCAATTTTAGAAGGTGCACATTTTGCAGAAAATATTACTACATTTAGAGCAAACTTATTTTTTATAATTTCTTTTTCTGTTGGTTTAATTATGATTTATTATACTGGTTTTAGAAAAGTTAATGATCCAAGATTATTTGCAATATTACCTTTAAGATTAATTATTGTTTATACTGTAACTATAATTTCAACATTGATTGCATTATTTGTTTTTGGTGGTGCACATTTTGAAACAGAATTCCTTTATAGGCAAGTTGCTGTTTTAAGTTTGCCTGCAATAATAGGGGCCTGTGCTGCTGATTTAATAGGTGGAGAATGAGTAAAATAATAAGAGGTCTATTAACTGTAAGAGCTCCAGCATTAGATGTTAATTCACTATTAGAACAGTGGGATAAATTTTTAAATTTATTAGATGAACAAATTTTATTATTAGTTTTTCATAGAGATAATGATTCTATTCAAGAAGTCATGTTAGATTTAATGTCATTTAGAGATCCTATTGATAGAACTTATGGTTTATTAAATGGACTTTTACCAAAAGGAAATTTAAAACATTTTGTTAATAAGGAATATCATATTATTAAAGATATTTATAGTTTATTTATAGGTTATGATCTTTCTAAGAGACATGATTTAAATATTTTGAAAGATGCTCTTTTACATATGAGAAAATTTAGAAATAGATTGCCTAAAGACGGTACAGAGTATAAAAACTAATTATAATCCTAATTCTTTAGCAGCTTTACCTTTTGATTTTAGAGCAGTTGGGGCTTCTCCACCATGCCATGTAAATCTTGGACGAACTTGTAATGGATAAATTCTTTCAGAATTATCATCTAAAATTATTGCTGATCCTCTATCTTTTGGAAGTAAATTAAAATATTTTTGTATTGCACCAGGTAAATAACTTTGCATCATACTATTTAATGCTTCAATATCTCTTTTAGCAGTTATTCTATGACTAAGAACAATATCTGTTTGTGTAATTACATCTCTATGAATTTCTCCAGGCTGCTGTGTTGCTAGAATTAAACTTATTCCAGGTTGACGACCTTCTCTTAAAATTGTTACTAATGCATCTGTTGCTGGTGTAGTTTCATCTTTTTTTAACATTTCATGAGCTTCATCTAATAAAATCCACACCAAAGGTAATTCCCCTCCAGTACCTTCTATTGTTGTTTGAAAATAAGAATGTCCTTTTTTTACATCTTCCATTTCTTCTTTTTTTCTTGCTATTACTCTTTCTTCCATTAATTTTTGACAAATAATTCCAGTTACTAGGTTTTTAATATTCCATTCTGTGTAAGCGCTTAAATCTAAAACTGAAACTTTTCCTGCTGATACTATTTCTTTTATTGGTGTACTTTCTTCACTAAATATTCCCCAAGATTTTGCTGCTAAAAATCTATTTATTGTTGCTAATTTTATATTTTGATCTAATTTTATATTTTTTTCTATAGCTAATATTATTTCTTCTACAGAATAATTTTCTTTTTCTTCTTTTAATTTTGATAATGTTGATTCAATTGCAACACCTATTGGATCTATTGTTTTTACATTAAAAGAATTGCACCAATCTAGAGCACTTAATTCTGAAGGATTAATTGTGAATGGGAAATCTGCTGGTATTCCTTTATCTTTATAACTTTGAAATTTTCCTTTTGGAACATAAATATTTATATCTAATGATTTTTTTGGTAAATTCCATTCATCTAATAAATCTTCATCTTTTGCATTTGGAAACCTCATTGTCCAAAAAATTCCCATTGTATCTAACATTAAAACTGCAATTTTATTTTTTACTTCTGGTGGAAGATGTGCCATTTCTTCTGCTACTACACCTAATGTGTACGACTTTCCACTATTATGTGATATAATTCCATTAACAATAAAGGAATGATTTTTTGGTACTCTTAAATCATAGACATATGTATCTCGTTTTTCTTTATTTATTTTTAAAATCTTTTGGAAAAATAGATTTTCTGACAGATATTCTGTTTTTTTCCTTCTTGTCATTCTCCAGAATTTCTTATTTTCTACACGATTTCTTTTTTCTTTAGAGAAAAAACTTATTTCATTCTGAAAATTTTTTATTGAATTATAATCCCAAATTGATAAACAATAACTTAAAAAATATTTTCCATTGCATTTTGTTTTTTTAGGTCTTATTTTACTATGTATCCCGAAATCTTCTAACAACAACCCTAAATCTTTTAAAAATAATTCTGAATTAGAATAGTAAATAATATTTGCTCCATTTTTACTTACAAATCCATCACAAGAAAATGCTGCCTTTAAAAATTGTGATTTAATCTTTTTTGATGATAGGAAAATCTTTTTTGGAACTCTTATTATTTTTGATTTTTCGCCTGTAGGTACTCCCAATTCTATTAATTTGTTAATTATTTTTTGATGTCTTGCTTCTATCACTTCACAATTACAATCTTTTCTTTTATATCTTCTAGCAGTTACTCCAAATTCCTTTTCTATATCCTCCTTAGCACTTTCTAAAACTTCATTTTCTGCATTAAAAATTCTTAATCTTTTTATTGTTCCATTATACCAATACCCCCTTCCATCTTTAAATCTCCCTTTCCTTACAAATAGTGTCCCATCTGCTAGTGTAAATCCTAATAATCTTGCTAAACTTTCACTAATGCGTTCATTTACTTTTTTATTTGGTAGCTTTAATAGGGATACAATTTTGTCTTCTGTATTTAATTCACTTGCAATTTTCCATGAATATTTTTTATTAGCCTTTACTAAAAATGGATGTTCTGCAGTTGCTACTATTTCTTGACCATCATCTAATTTAATATTATATAATTCTTCATTTACTTTGTATTTTAGAAGTTTGGCCTTTTCTAATATAAAATTCATTTTTTCTTTATTGAAAGAATATATTTTGTCTTTTATAATATCAAATTCATTTATTTTCTTATAACCTTTATCTGTAAATATCATACTCTCTTCTGTTAAACAACCTCTTTTTCCAGAAACTAATACAACATGTGTTTTTGCAACATCTAAATATATTTTATTTGATAAAGAAGTAGTATTTCCCATTCTAACATAATGTTTTCCTAAAAATACAGATCCTTGTATTCCTAATGCTTTTCTATCAGAATCAGATCTTCCAACAACTATTTCATACATTTTTAACCTCTTTATGTTATTTTAGAAGTTTTATAGTTTAAAATTATATTGTTTTACTTTTACAACAGTTTCAAAAGTTTTAAATATTAAAGTTATTCGAATATTCTATGGTTGCAAAGAAAAAGGGGAAAACTCAAAGTAAGAATTTTAAAAAGAATAAAGTTGAAAATAAACCTTTACAAAAAAAGAAGAATTTTATTCCTCTTGTAATTGGGGTTGTAGTTCTTGCTGTATTATTATTTTTATTAATTACTCAATTTACTAAAACAAAAATTTCTCAAGGTGATACTGTTACTTTAGATTATACTTTATATGTCGATGGTAAAGTTTTTGATACAAGTTTACAAGATGTTGGTGTTAAAGTAGGTTTACAAAAACAAACTTATTCTCCATTAACATTTATTTTAGGTGATGGTAAATTAATTCCTGGTTTTGAAGAACAAGTTATTGGCATGAATAAAGGTGAAAATAAAAAATTTAGTTTAAGTTTTGATAAAGCATATGGTCCTGTAAGACAAGAATTATTTTTTAGAGGATTAAAAAGAGATTTAAATGTAACAAAATATTCTATTATTAATAAGACTTCTTATAATGGTTTATTTGAAGGTGAACCTCAAGTTGGAAAGATTCTAAAATATGATTTATTACCTTGGAATTTAAAAATTGTAGAAGTTAATAGTAGTACTGTAAAGATTGAAAATTTGTTGAATGTTGGGGATAAAGTAAAACTTAATAGTGTTGATTGGAGCTCTGTAGTTACAAGTGTTGGAGATGAATTTATTATTATAAGACAAGATCCTCAATTAGGACAGGGCATGGCTTTACCTACACCTATTGGAACATTAGTTGGAAAAGTTATTGCTTTTAATGAAACTAGTTTTGATGTTGATGGTAATCACCCTTTAGCTGGTAAAGATTTAATTTTTGAAGTTAATGTTAAAAATGTACAAAAGAAATAATAGGAGGATGAAATTATGAGTGCTGAACAGGCTTTAAAAATAATGAGGGGTGTTAGAACTAATTTACCAAATGAGGAAATGAAACCAGAAGATTTTTTGGAAAGATGTGATACTATGGTTGCTTTGATTAAATCAGCTAGAGTTGAAATGGCAAGCGAAATTAAATCTAAGAAAAACTTAAGAAGTGGAGATGAAGCTTTTTCTAATTAATTTATATTTTTTATATAATTTATTTCTTCTTCATCTAATTTTAATTCTTTTTGAACATTTGAATTAATTAAAAATTTATAATTATTAAAATTATTTATAACTTCTTTTACTGAAGTGTGTGTGTATGAAGAAATTTTCTTTGCAATTGATTTTTTCTTTGCATTTTTCATATTAAATTGCCATATTCTTAGAGGACGCATAGATCTTTTGAAATTTGTGAGATTGTTGTTTATATTTTTTTTAACTATAGAAATTCCTGAAGATAATAATAAACTTTGATAATACATTAAACGCCATTGCTGCCATCTACGAATTCTACCTTTGAAAATGTCTGCCTTTGAAAGTATTTCATATGCTTTAAACAAATCATTTTCATTCTTGTATTCTAAAGGAATATTTTCATCTAACCATAAAGAATATTCATTTAAGTCAATATTTGATTTTTCTAATAATCTATTTGCTTCAAAGCTTTTTGATTTTAGAACATTGTTAATAATATGCATAATTCCTAATTCATATTCTCTTTCTTCATTTAATATAATTAATTCTTGATTTATTATGCTACTTTGTAAATCATTTAGTGCTGCTCTTAAGTCACCGTTAGAATTTACTGCAATATTTTTTAGTGCTTCATCTGTAAATTTTATTTTTTCACTTATGCAGATATTTTTTACTATGTTTATAATTTCTCTACTAGGAATTGGTTTAAATTCTATTAATTCTACTTGTTTTCTTATATCTTTTAATTTATCATTATGGTGATCATTAGCTGTTAAGGCAATTGGAAAACTAGATTCTTTTAATAAACTAGATATTGCTTGTGCTCCCCCTCTATCTTCTGTTCCAGACAAGCAATCTACTTCATCAATTATTAATAATTTTTCTTTTTGAAACAGACTTTTTTGTTTTGATGCAGATCCTATTATACTTTCTATTTGATCTTTATTTCTAAAATCAGAAGCATTAACTTCAATTATTTCATAGTCTAATTCCTTTGCTATTGTGTATAAAGAAGAAGTTTTACAACTTCCTGTTGGACCATAAATTAAAATATGGTTTTTATTTTTTATTAAATCTTTAATTATTTCTAACTTTTGAGGAATATCTTTAGATAAGTTTGGTTTGTATTTATCAACGAAGCTTTTCATTTTTTAAAAATTTTATAATGTCATTTTTGAATTTAGGATAAATTGAGTTTACTTCGGGCCATACTGAATTTAAAATATTTATTTTCATTTCTTCTCTTAAAATTTCTTCGTATATTGTTTCTCCATATATTTTCTCTACAACTCTTCTAGTAATTAATAAAACAGGTACATGTATTTTAAATTCTATTTCTTCTTCTGGATATGTTTTTTCTATTAATTTTATTATTTTTTCTCTGTTATCTTCTAATAAAATATGGATTAATTCATGAATAAGGATTGTTTTTGCTCTTTCTAAATGCTGATTTTTTTTTATTGTTAATGGTGCTGAAATTGCTGTATATTTCATATGATATACGAGGTAACAATTTTTATTTCCTTTGAACTTTAATTTTGAAATATTTTCTATTTCTTTCATTATTTTATTTTCTTCTTTTTTCCAAGATGCTTCTAATTCATCTTTATATAATTCCATCTCTTTCATTTGTTCTATTATAAATTCTTTCTTAGACATGTCTGTAAGTAAATTATCATATATTGATGAATAAATAAATTGTATTTTCATTTTTTTGCTATAAATGCTAATAATGCTTCTACTTGTATAAAGTCATCTGAACCTTCTACTAATCTAAACTCTATTTCTCCACACCTTTCTATTATATTTAATTTTTTCTCATCATCCATTGGTAGGTTTAAAACTTCTTTTTGTATTTGTTTTACTACATCTAAACCAGATAAACCATGATTTAACATTGTATCTAATAATCTTTTTCTTGCTTCTATAAAATTCTGATTTAATGCTAATTTTATTATTTCTTTTATATCTTCAGATTCTATTGAAGTTAAGAAATGTTTAATATCTTCTTTTGTAATTGACTTAGACATTGCACTGCATGATTGTAAAATATTTTGCAATTGTCTTACATCTCCACCACAATGATTAAATAATAATTGAACTGTTTCACTATCAATTGAGATATTTTCATTTTTCCCAATTTCTTTTATTATTTGAGTTATTTCTTCTTTTTCTAGAGGTTTAAATTTAAATATTGCACATCTACTTTTTATTGGATCTATTATTTTATTTACTAAATTGCAAGATAAAATAAACCTGCATGAATTTGAATAAGTTTCCATAGTTCTTCTTAGTGCTTGCTGAGCTTCTTTTGTTAAAGCATCTGCTTCATCTAGAAGAATTATTTTTGGTGAATCAGTTTCAATAGCCATTGTTTTTGCATAGTCTTTTACTTGATTTCTTATTACATCTATTCCTCTTTCACTTGATGCATTCATTTCTAGAAAATTATTTCTCCAATTATTTTTGTGAAGCTGTTTTGCAATTACTAAAGCAGTTGTTGTTTTACCAATACCTGCTGGTCCTGAGAATAACATGTGTGGAATATTCTTACTTTCTACTAATGCTTTTACTCTTTTTATTATTTCTTTTTGGCCTTTTATTTCATCAAATGTAGAAGGCCTGTATTTTTCTGTAAATAATTGTGAATCCATAATCTAAGAATGTTAAGTTTCTTTATAAATTTAATTGGACTGTGGTAGATTGATAATTATTTTAAAATAAATAAAAAAGAAGAAATTAATATTCTTCAGATTCTTCTTGTTCTTCACTACTTGATTCTTCTACAGGGCCAGTTGATTGTCCTACAACTTCAGCGAAGCTCATTTTTTTAAGAACTTTTAATATCTTTACTTTTAATGTTTCACCTTCTTTTGCACCAGGTACAAAAATTACGAAACCTTTTATTTTAGCAATTCCATCACCTTTTGCGCCAACTGCTTCTATTTTTACGTCTACTTCATCACCAACTCTTATTGGTGCAAAACTTCTTCTTTGAAATGTTCTTTCCATTATATCCACTCCCTATATTCAAGAAATAGAATTTAACTAATTCTTGTAATTTAAAATTAATTTAATAATATATTAAATTTTTGTTTTTATTTTAAGTGATATTATACTATTATTTCTTTTGGTAATATTTATAAATTCAGGTGAAGGAACCAATTTATGTCAAATTATAGTGATTTTGAAACTCAGAAAGAGATTTTATCTTATTGGGATTCTAAAAAAATATTTGATAAATTAAGGAAAAATATCAAAGGCAAGGAATCTTTTTCTTTTATGGATGGCCCTATAACTGCTAATAATCCTATGGGAGTACATCATGCTTGGGGCAGAACATTGAAAGATCTTTATCAAAGATATAAAGCAATGCAAGGATATGATGAAAGATTTCAAAATGGTTTTGATTGCCAAGGTTTGTGGCTGGAAGTTGAAACTGAGAAAGATTTAGGATTTAATTCTAAAAAAGATATTGAAAATTTTGGTTTAGCTAGTTTTTCTAAAGCTTGTAAACAAAGAGTTGAAAAATTTTCTAAAGTTCAGATAGAACAATCTAAATTTTTAGGCCAATGGATGGATTGGGGTAATGATTATTTTACAATGAGTGATGATAATATTACTTCTATTTGGTATTTTCTTAAAAAATGTCATGAGAAAGGGTGGCTTTACAAAGGATTTAGAATTCTTCCTTGGTGTATAAGGTGCGGAACTTCTAGTTCTAAACATGAAATGAGTGATGATGGTTATGCTGATCTAGTTCATCCTTCTGTTTTTGTTAAAGCTAAGATTAAAGGAAAGAAAAATGAATATTTATTAATATGGACAACAACTGAGTGGACTTTGTCTAGTAATCTTGTTGCTGCTGTTAATCCTGAATTGTCATATGTTCAAGCTAGTAAAGATGGAGAAATTTATTATTTATCAGAAGCTGCTTTAAATAAACTTGGTGGAAATTCTTTAGTTTTAAAATATTTAAAAGGTGCTGATATGCTTGGGTGGGAGTATGAATCTTTTTATCCAGATTTAGAAATTCAAAAAGGATTA
The DNA here is from genome assembly GCA_023245565.1 of archaeon. GTDB lineage: Archaea > Nanobdellota > Nanobdellia > SCGC-AAA011-G17 > GW2011-AR18 > JACPCE01. The sequence goes on along the minus strand of JAHFKB010000008.1, from coordinate 21,939 downwards.
AAACATCATGTTGTTGCTTGGGATCAAGTTAGTGCTAGCGATGGAACTGGAATTGTACATATTGCTCCAAATTGTGGTGCAGAAGATAATGAATTGGGTAAGAAATTAAAATTAGTTTTATTACCTTGTGCTGTTGATGAATATGGAAATTATAATCCTGGTTTTGGATGGTTAACTGGTAAAAATGTTAAGAGTGTAAAAAAAGAAATAATCAAAGATTTAGATAATAGGAAATTATTATATAAAGTTGAAAATTATAAACACAGATATCCTGTTTGTTGGAGATGTAAAGAAGAATTAATATTTAGATTAGATTCTAGCTGGTTTATTTCTTGTGAAGAAATTAGACCTTTAATGAAGAAAGCATCTAGTGAAGTTGAGTGGCATCCTGAACATATTGGAAAATTAATGCAAGATTGGTTAGACAATATGGAAGATTGGAATATTTCTAGAAGAAGATATTGGGGTTTACCATTAATGTTTTATGAATGTGATAAATGCAATAATTTAGAAATTATTGGTTCTATAAAAGAATTAAAAGAAAAAGCTGTTAATCCAAAACTTGTTGATTCTTTACCAGAATTACATAGACCTTGGATTGATGAAATACAAATTAAATGTAAATGCGGAGAGAAAATTTCTAGAATAACTGATGTTGGTGATTGTTGGTTAGATGCTGGTATTGTTCCTTTTTCAACTTTAAAATATTTTGATGATAAAAAATATTGGGAAAAATGGTTCCCTATTGATTTAGAAATAGAAATGAGAGCACAAATTAGATTATGGTTTTATGCTCAATTATTTATGTCAGTTGCTTTAGTTGGAAAAGCACCTTATAAAAGAATTCTTTGTTATGAAGAAGTTAGAGATGAGAAAGGTGAAGGAATGCATAAGAGTAAAGGAAATGCTATTTGGTTTGATGAAGCAGTTCAGAAAATGGGTGCTGATGTTATGAGGTGGCAATACTGCAGCCAAAATCCACAATTTAATTTAAATTTTGGTTATGGTCCTGGTAAAGAAATACAACGTTATTTATTAGTTATACAAAACTTAGCTAATTATGTTAAACAAAATTGTGTGAAAATTTCTAAAGAAAATAGTAAAGATCCTGCTAGTTTATGGATTTTATCTAGGAGAGAAGGTTTAAAAAATAAAGTTACAGAACATTTAGATAATTTAGATTATCATAAAGCTATAGAAGAAATTAAAAATTTCTTATTATTTGATTTGTCTAAAACTTATGTTCATTTTATTAGGGATTATTTAGATGATGGTAAAATTCAGAAGGTACTTTATGATTCTTACTTTGATGCTATGATTTTAATGGCTCCATTTTTACCATTTTTTACAGAAAAAGTAAACTTGGATGTTTATAAAAAAGATTCTATACATTTACAATCTTGGCCTAAAGCTGATAAAAAATTAATAGATAAAGATTTAGAAGGATCATTTGTTGTTTTAAACAAAGTTATAGAAGCAGGAATGGCTTTTAGAGATAGAGAAAAAATAAATGTTAGGTGGCCTTTAGCTGAAGCTTTTGTAAATTTATATGAAAAAGAAGATACTAAAAAATTAGTTAAGAAATTAGAAAAATTATCTGAATTAATTTCTATGCAATTAAATGTTAAGAAAGTTAATTTTAAAATTAAGAAAAAATCAATTGATGATAAAATTTTAGGTGTTGCTATTGGAGACTTTGGTGAAATAGAATTAGATACAAAATTAACTAAAGAATTAGAACAAGAAGGATTTTCTAGAGAAGTTATGAGGAGAGTTCAAGCTTTAAGAAAAGAAGCTGCGCTTAAAAAAGAAAATCAAATTGAATTGTTTATTGATACTGAAGTTGATTTAAAAAATTGGAAAAAACAAATCCAAGAAAAAGTTGGAGCTAAAAAATTATTATTTGGGAAAGTTGAAAATGTTAAATATAAAGCTGATTCTGAAGTAAGAGGAAAAAAGTTTGAAGTTGGATTTAATTTGCTATCCTAAATAATTTAGGTTTTTGTCCTAATAAAAATCCTAGCTGATATTTTAAATTTGGGTTTGAACTTTTTAATCTATAGTTTTCAATTTTATAAATTGTTGAACCATAAACAATCATTTCTTCAACCATTATAATTAGTGGTTCATTATATCTTTCTTTTGGCTCATCTATATCATTAATTATTAATTCTAGACCTATGACTTTTACTTTGTTATTTACTGCTAAAGGAATTTTTTCTACAATTACATAAAAACCTTTTTTAGTATCTAGGTGAAAACAAGTAAAATCATATGTAGTGTGCCAAACATCACTTATTTTATCTAAACATTCATTACTCATAAGTTGTATTTCACTTTATATAATATTTATAAACCTTTCTGCATATTACTTATAAAGTTTAAATATAGGGGGAGAATTATATGGTTAAGAAAGAATTAAAAATTGTTAATATTGTTGCTTCTACAAGTTTAGAACATGACATTCCTTTAATAAAATTAGCTGAAAAATTACCAAATACAGAATATAATCCAGAACAATTTCCAGGTTTAGTTATGAGAATTAGAGAACCTAAAACTTCTGCATTAATTTTTGGAAGTGGAAATGTTGTTTGCACTGGTGCGAGAGTTATGTCAAAATTAAGAGAAGCTATTAAACAAATTATTAAAAATGTTGAGAAAATTGGAATTAAAATTACTGCTCAACCAAGAGTAACTGTACAAAACATGGTTGCATCTGGTGGTATTGGAATGGATTTAAATTTAAATATGCTAGCAATGCAGTTAGATAATACTGAATATGAACCAGAACAATTTCCAGGTTTAGTTTACAAATTAAGTGGAACTAGGGCTACATTTTTATTATTTAGCAATGGAAAAATTGTATGTACTGGGACAAGAAGTGAAAGTAAATTAAAAGAAGCTTTAGATTTACTTGTGAAAAATTTATTAGAATTAAAGAAAAAAGCTTAGGTGATTTTTTTGGATTTTTTTGAAGTTGCTAATTTAGATGAGCTTAGAGATAATAAAAGAAAATTAGTTACTTTAGATAAAAATCAAATTGTTTTATTTTACTTAAATGGGAAAGTTTATGCAATGAATTCTATTTGTCCTCATTCTAGTGGAGATTTAAGTCAAGGAGAATTAGATGATCAAGAAGTTATATGTCCTGGTCATCAATATATGTTTAATATTAAAACTGGGGTTTGTTTAAATCATCCTGGATATAGTCTTAGAACTTATAAAGTTAAAATTGATGGAGAAAAAGTTTTAGTTGGGATTTAATATAATACTCTTTTAAAAATTTCTTCATCTGGAACTTGTAATATTCTTTTGTATTTTCCAATTGGGTTATTACTATCTTTTAAACAATCTGGGCAATAATAACCATTTGTTTTTTTCATTGAACCATCAAATCTTATTGTATATGTTGGGCCAAATCTTAATGCATTTTCATGTTTACAATTATTTCTCTTTTCTTCTAATTCTTCTTTCCATCTTGCTATGCTTTCTTGAGTTAATTCTAGAATTACTAAATTTTCAAGCTGAGATTTCCCTGATCTTAAACGCCATAAACTGCCTGGTTGAGTTTTACTCATATTATGTTTGAATTAATTAAATATTTTAAACTTTGGAAATTTATCTGAAAATCTTTCACTTATCAGTTATAAAGTTTTATAAATTCTAAAATGATTATATATTTTAAAATAGCGTATATTTTTTAAACAAGTGTGAGTTATAGAGGTAATATGGATGTTAATGATCAAATAGGGGTGTTTAAAGAATTTATAGAGTTACATTATAAAAGCCAGTTTTATGATATTCTTAAATCAGGTACTAAATCTTTAATTATTTCTTTTTCAGATTTAGTAAATTTTAATCATGAAGTAGCAGATGATTTATTAGATAATCCAGAAGATACAATTAAATCTGCAGAATTAGCTTTAGAGCAATTTGACTTACCTCAAGATGTTAAAGGTATATCAGTTAGATTCAAAGATTTACCTGAAACTCAAAAAATGAAGATTAGTGATGTAAGAAGTGTACATCTTGGAAGTTTTTTATTTATAGAAGGAATTGTTAGACAAGCATCTGATGTAAGACCCCAAGTAACAAGTGCAAAATTTGAATGTGCTGGTTGTGGGAATTCTATTACAATTTTACAAATAGATCAGAAATTTAAAGAGCCAACTAGATGTAGTTGCGGTTGGAGAGGAAAATTTAGATTATTATCTAAAGAATTAATAGATGTTCAACATTTGAAATTAGAAGAATCTCCTGAAAGTTTGTATGGTGGAGAACAACCTAAAAGATTAAGTGTACTTCTTGAAGAAGATTTAGTTGAACCAAAAATGGAAAGGAGAACAACTCCTGGAAGTAAAGTTAGAGTTTATGGAATAGTAAAAGAAATTCCTATACAATTGAAAAGCGGAGCACAATCTATTAGATATGATTTAATTTTAGAAGCAAATAATATAGAACCTGTTCAAGAAGACTATAGTGATTTAATTTTAACTAAGGAAGATGAGGAAAAAATAATTACTTTTTCTAAAGATTCTAGAATTTTTGAAAAATTTACAAAAGCAATTGCTCCAGGTATTTATGGACATGATAGAATTAAAGATGCATTAGTATTACAATTATTTGGCGGTGTGAGAAGAGAAAAACCAGATGGAACTACAACTAGAGGAGATATACATGTACTTTTAGTTGGAGATCCAGGTTGTATTGCAGGGGATTCACAAGTTGCTTTATTTTATAAAGGAATGGAGGAAATTCAAAATTTAGGTCAAAAACATTTACAACCAATTAAAGAAGTAGTTACTAAAATTAGAAGAGATAGTAAAGATAAGGCTTATGATTTTGCTACAGTTTTTCAGAAATATAAAAAACAACCAGTTCTTAAAATAATTACTGAAAGTGGAAAAGAAGTTGTTTGTACTTATAATCAACCATTTTTAACTAAAGAAGGTTGGAAAAGAGCAGATGAAATTTTGTTAGATACTAAAATAAGGGTTATGCCTAAAATACCAAATCACATTGAGAAACTTGTGCCAACTGATTTTTTACCTGTTGAAAAAAAATCAGGACCATTAAAAGAAATTAATATACCAGAAAATTTTACTCCTGAATTAGCTTCTTTGTGTGGATATATAATTGGTGATGGAAATATTCATCCAAAGGGTTATAGAGTTACTTGTTATATTAATGATGAAGAAACAGATTTAATTTTGAAAATTTCTAATTTATGGAGAAGTGTATTTAGTATTGAACCAAGCATTCTTTCTGTTGAAAGTGATGGAAAAATTAAAACTATAGATGATGGAAATGGTTTGATAAGAGAGTTTGTTTCTAAACAAACTATGCATATTATGGAAATTAATAGTAGACAAGTAGCACAATCACTTTCTTTTTTATCAAGTAAGAGAGTTCCTCAACAAATATTTAAAAGTCCTAAACATGTTATAGCTAAATTTATTAGCTGGTTATTTGACGCTGATGGGTGTGCTTTTGGTAATGGGAGAGGAAGAACTTCTATTCAATTAAAATCACATACTCCAGGACTTTTAAGAGATGTTCAATTATTACTTCTTTATTTTGGAATTCACTCAAGAATTGTTGAAGATAATTTGTGTATAAGAAGATCTTATGATATTGAAATGTTTGCACAACACATAGGATTTAATTGTGAGAAAAAGAAAAAAGCAATAGAAAAAGTTTTAGAAGTTGTAAAAAATAGAAGTGAAATACAAAAGAGGAAAAAATTTCAGAGATGGGAGAAAGTTGTTAAGGTTGAACCTTCTGGAGTTATTGATGTCTTTGATTTTGAAGTTCCAGTTAGTCATAGTTTTATAGCAAATGGTATTGTTTGCCATAACTCTGGAAAATCTCAATTATTACAATTTATTTCTAAAGCTGCACCAAAAGCAAGATTTGTTTCTGGTAAGGGGGCTTCTTTAGATTTTAATGAGCCTTTATTGGTTAGAAAAAATGGAATTTTGCAAATTATTAAAATTGGAGAATTTGTTAATTTAAATTGTAGTAATCTTGATGGAGAATTTGTTAATTTAAATGAAAATTTTGAAGCTTTATCTCTTAATTTTGGTAATAAAAAATTAGAATGGAAAACAATTAGATCTGTTTATAGACATAAAATTAATGAGAAATTAATTAAATTTACTTTAGAATCAGGAAGACAAATAACTGTTACTAAAGACCATAGTATTTTTATTTTGGAAAATGGGAATGTTATAACTAAAGATGCTGCAGAATTAAAATTAAAGGATTGTGTGATTATTCCTTCTAAAATTCCAAGTTTTAATTTTGAATCTAGTTTATCATCTCATTTAGCTAGGTTGATTGGTTATTATATTGCTGAAGGTCATATTGTAAATAAAGATGGTTCTTATAAAATAGAATTTACACTTAATAAATCAGAAGATAAGATTATTAATGATATTAAAACTATATCAAAAGAATATCTTGGTAGTGAGGCTCGTTCTTATTCTCACGGAGATAATGGTGTAAGAGTTATAATTTATGGAAGAGAAGCTTATAAAAAATTTACATATTTATTTCCTGAAATAGTTGGTAAATATGCATTAACTAAAAGGATTCCAGTTCTGATTTTAAATTCTAATTCTGAAATAAAAAGAGAATTTATTAAAGGATATATTGCTGGAGATGCAGGAGTTACTAAATCTAGAGAACTTATGTCTGATTTATTATATTTATATTTGGAAGAATCTATTATTGCTTCTTGTAATTTAAGATTAGAAGATGGAGAATCTGAGATAAAGGGAAGAAAAATACAAATGAATGGTTTTAGATATGATTTAAAGGCGCCTCATCCAAAAAAGAAATTTAAAAATAGATATACTAACCCCCCATTTGAAAGTTTAGGTAGATTGTTGAATGATTATTTCTTTAAAGCTAAAATTTCTAATGATTATTTAAGAGCAAATTATTCTAGAATAGGAAATAAACATTTTTTTCAAAGATTAAATTTTATTAATGAAAATATTATTGTTGAAGGTGCAGAATTAAAAAACATTTTTGGTGAATCAGTGCTTGAATATTTTAAAGATAATGAACAAGTATTTACAAAAATTAAGGTTGGAAGACAAGTAATGATTTCATTATCTGAGTTTGGTAAACAATTGATGGAAGAATTAATTGAATTTAAAATTTTGATGAATGGAGATTTAGGATTTGTTAGAATTAAAAAAATAGAAGAAGTAGATTCAAGTTCTCCTTATGTTTATGATGTTTCTGTTCCTGGAAATGAAAATTTTATTGGGGGATTTGGCGGCGTTGTTTGTCATAATTCTGGAGCAGGAATGACTGCATCAGTTGTTAAAGATGAATTTTTAAAAGGTTGGAGTTTAGAAGCTGGAGCTTTAGTTTTAGCAAATAAAGGATTATGTGCTGTTGATGAATTAGATAAAATTGATAAGGAAGATACTGCTGCTTTGCATTCTGCAATGGAACAACAAATTATTCCAATAAGTAAAGCTAATATTCAGGCTTGCTATTCTGAAGACACTGAAGTATTAACAGAATTCGGCTGGAAAAAATATTTTGAAGTTAAAGATTTAAAAATAGCTAATTATGATATAAAAATAAATAAAATTAGATTTTTAAAACATAATGGACTTTATGTTTATAATTATGATAATTTAATGTATAACTTTAAAGACAAAAGAAATGATATTTTAGTTACACCTAATCATCGTATGTTAGTCAAAGAGAGAAATCATAAAAATTATTCAGTAGTTGAAGCGCAGGATATAAAATATAGTTGTTTTAATTTTTTAAATGCTGCTAATTTAGATAATAGAAGTATGAAATACTTTATTTTACCAGCGATCAAACATAAACAGAATAGAATTCATCCAAAATATACTCATCAACATAAAGATAAAAAAATCCCTATTGATTTATGGTTAGAATTTTTGGGTTATTATTTAACTGAAGGTGGAATAGAAACTGAACCTACAATTTCTATAAGTCAAAAGAAAGGTAAAAATGCTGATAAAATTAAAAAATGTTTACTTAAATTTTCTAATTTGATAGGTTCTAAATTAACTGAAATTTCAGATGATAAATACTATTGGTTTAAGATTACTAGTACACAGCTTTGCACTTTTTTAAAAAATAATGCTTCAGGGAAAGACGATAAAAAAAGTTGTTCTTTAAATTTATCTTTATATTCTAAAGAACAATTAGAGGTTCTTTACAATGCAATGCTTTTAGGTGATGGATCTAAAGATAAAAAATCTTATAGTTCTACATCATTAAGTCTTATTAATTTATTTCAAGCTGTTGCTTCTATTATTGGAAAATCTGCTAGTATGCATATTCAATATGAAGAAGGCTATAGAGGAAGAAAAAGAAGTTATAGGGTTTCTTTGTCTGATAGAACCAAACTTTTTATTAGCAACAAATCTATTAAAAAAATAAAGTATAAAGGTAAAGTATTTTGCTTTGCTACAAATACTGGATTTTTCATTACTAGAAGAAATGGTAAAGTTACTATACAAGGTAATACCTTAACTTGTCAAACTACTTTACTAGCAGCTGCAAATCCAAAGTTAGGAAGGTTTGATCCTTATACTCCAATTGCTTCACAAATTGATTTACCAAGTACTTTAATTAATAGATTTGATTTAATATTTCCAGTTAGAGATATTCCTAGTAGGGAAAGAGATGAAAAAATTGCTTTGCATGTTTTAGAATCTTCTACTAGTGATGATATTTATAATACTGAAATTAGTGTTGAGTTTTTAAGAAAATATATTTCATATGCTAAAAGAAATTTAAAACCTAGTTTAACTAAATCTGCAATTCATGAGATAAAAGAATTTTATGTTCAATTAAGAAATTCTGGTAAAGCAGATGATGCTGGAGTTAAACCAATTCCAATTTCTGCTAGACAATTAGAAGGAGTATTAAGATTATCAGAAGCTTCTGCTAGAGTTAGATTAGATGATAAAGTTTCTAAGGAAGATGCTAAAAGAGCAATTGATTTATTAAGACATTGTTTAATGCAAGTTGGATTTGATCCTGAAACTGGACAAATTGATATTGATAGAGTTAGTTCTGGAATTAGTGCTTCTACTAGAAGTAAAATAATTTCAGTTAAAGAAATAATTATGGATTTAGAAGGAAAAGGTTTAAAAGAAATACCTATTGAAGAAATAATATCTCAGGCAGCTTCTAAAGGCATAGAAGAAAGTAAAGTTGAAGAAGCTATTGATCAACTTAAAAAAAATGGTGATATATTTGAGCCTAAGAGAAATTTTATAGCGAGGGTTAGATAAAATGGAAAGTGTAAAAAGAAATACAGCATGTAAAGTTTGGATTGCAGATTTAATTAGCGGGGAATATTCTAAAGGTTTAGATCAATTTGATGCTGGTGTTGTTAATGTTAGAGGTATTAAAGTTTCTAGAGTAAATATTATGGGAAGTATTATTGATAGGTTTGAAGGTGAAGGAAATATTTCTTTTAATTTAGATGATGGTTCTGGAATTTTAAAATTAAGATCTTGGAATGATGGCAGTAATTTATTCTCTGATGTTGAAATTGGGGATTTAGTTATTTTAGTTGGAAAAGTAAAACAATATAATGGTATTATTTATGTTGCTCCTGAAATTATAAGAAAATTAGATAATCCTTTATGGTTGAAAATTAGAAAATTAGAATTAGTTAAATTATATGGAGAAGTTAAAAGAGTTGAAGTTGTTACTAATAATATTGGTGTTCAGGAAGAAGAGATGACTATGAATGTTGTTGAGGAGAAAATTAGTAGTGGAGAAAATTATAGAGAAGTTGTTTTAAGTTTAATAGAAAAACTTGATTTTGGAGATGGAGCTGATTTAGATGAAGTTGTTAAGAAGAGTGGATTTAGTGGTGCAAATAAATTAGTTACTGAATTATTGTTAGATGGAGAAGTATTTGAATTACATAAAGGAAAATTAAGAGTTATGGGTTAGAGTGACATATATTGTTGATATAAAATTTGAATTTTTTGTTCATTTGTAAAAGGTTTTGATAATTCTGATAATTCTTTTTCAGTTAATGGTTTATTAATGTAAAGTGTTTCTCCATCATCTTGATCTTGATAAGCTTGATTAAGTAAGTTTATTGTACTTACTTTTACTTTTCTATTAATAAATTCTCTTCTTACTTCTTCTATGTTTGAACAAGGAATATACTCTTCTGGAGATAAATGGTCTTTAATTTGAAAATATCTTGAACTAAAAAAATAGTCTCCACACATTCCACGTTCTAATTTAGATTTATCTAGTGGTCTTTCATTATCTGTTAAACTTTTTTCTGTTATATAAACTTCAGTTGCTAGAATTGTATATCTTGCAATTTGCCTTCTTAATGTTGCATTTATTAAATCTAAAGCAGGATCTACTATGTTCATATATTTTTATTAAATTTTTAATTTATAAATATTCTTAGTTTTTATTATTTAGGTTATAGTTATTACTTCAAATTTAATTTTCTTCAACTTTAACTTCAAAATTTTTCTTTGCTATTGTGAAATGTTCACGAATTGCCTCACTCATATCTTGAAATTTAGATAAAATTTCTTTATAGTTTCTCATTTTTTCATTATAATCTTTTATATTAAAATAATCTGTTCCTCCAATAAGTCTTGTTCCTCCCTTAGTAAATTCTAATTCTAAAGAATCTTCCTTAATAATGATATTAAAGTTTAAATTAATTTGTATTATAAGTATTGTTTTTTTTAAAATGCCAAACCCAAGGGATTTACTAATATTGATGTTATAAAATAATCCTTTATTAAACCTAAAAGGCCTTTCATTTGCTTCTTTAAATTCTTCTGGAATAAAAGATACATCTTCAATTATATGTATTCTGATATTTTTTAAAAATGAACTGCCTTTCTCTTTAAATAATTTAGTTATTAATTCAGATATATTTTTTATATCTGCTATTTTTTCTTGGATTTCTTTTTCGTACTCTTCTTGAAGTAATATTTTACTCATTAATTTTTCTTAATTTAATAACCTTTATATAACTTACTTTATTTTACTTATTATGAAAAGTTATGAAGAAATGCTGGATGAAGCAATTAAGGCTTTACCTCAAGAAATATTAGTTACTCAGAGATTTGAGATTCCAAAAGCTAAAGGACATATTCAAGGTAATAAAACTGTTGTAACTAATTTTAATCAAATTCTTAGTGATATTAGAAGAGATAAAGATCATTTCTTAAAATTTTTATTAAAAGAATTAGCAACTCCTGGTGTATTTGATGGACCAAGATTAGTTTTAGGAAGAAAAGTTAGTGGTAGCATGATAAATCAAAAAATACAACAATATGCTCAGGTATATGTTCTTTGTAGTAATTGCGGAAAACCAGATACTCAAATTATTACTAAAGATAATTTAACTTATCTTAAATGTACTGCTTGTGGTACACAAAAAGCAATAAAATTATGAAAAAAAATAATGATAGGCATGCTGAATATTATGAAGCAATAGTTCAAATAAGGCCTGCTAAAAAAGAAGTTTTAGATTTTATTTTTGAATTAATTAGTGCTAGGAATGATGTTACTGTTTCTAAAATTGAAGAATTAAAAACTGGATGTGATATTTATTTAAGTAATCAAAAATTTGCTAGAGGGACTTTAGCTAAACAATTGAAAAAGAAATATAAAAATTCTAAAGTTATTATTAGTAAGGCTTTATATGGGCAGCATAAAATGACTAGTAAATTAGTTTATAGGGCTACTATTTTATTTAGATTGGAATAATTTCAATAGCTTTAAATATTCTGTTTTATTTTGTTTTTGATGCAAGATAAATTAGATAAGGATTTTGTTGAGACTTCAGATAGTTCTGATGGTGAAGAACAACAAGATGTTGGAAGAGTTAAGATTCCTAGAGGAAAACAAACATTTGGTATTCTAGAACAGAGATTGGGTGGAAGCAGGATGAGAGTTAGATGCTTAGATGGAAAAACTAGAATATGCAGAGTTCCTGGAAGATTAAAGAAAAAATTATGGGTTAGAGAAGGAGATTTATTATTAATAGAGCCCTGGGAATTAGGTGGAGATGAAAAGGGTGATGTAATTTTCAAATATAAACATGGTCAAGTTGATTGGTTAAGGAAGAAAGGTTTCTTAAAAGAGATGGAACAATTTGAAGAATTCTAACTTTTTCTTTTTAATATTTTTAATTTTGTTATTTTTCCAATTTTCTTTGCTAGTTTTTCACCTTCTTTAGAATAAGCCCAGTAGAATAAAAATGTGTTTTTATTTGAGTTATTTTTTATTGTTTTGATAAACGCTTTAAGAGCTAGACTTTCTCTCCTAAATTCTTTATTAATGAATGCAGCACATAAGTATAATGTTTCAAAATTTAATTTTAATTTTTTGCTTTTCTCATACAATTCTCTTTCAGTTATTTTATTTGATATAAAATACTTCATTAATTTTTTATTTGAAGGTATGATAAATGTAAACCCTATAATTTTATTCTTATATTTTATAATATTTATAAAATTCTGTATTTTCTTGTATGTCCATTCTGCACTTTTGTTTGTTGCTGGAAATTGATCTGGATCTATTTTAGTTTTAAAATATGATTCTCCTAATCTTTTGGTTTCTAATATTTCTTTTAAAGTTATTATTTTAGTGTCGCTTGAGAATGTGATATTGTTCATCTTTAATCTAAATCATCAAAATTATATAAAATTTTTTTGCTAATATCATAGTGCGATGCATAATAAGGATTTTTATTCTCTTTTTGAGGAAGTATTTTCTTTTTCCATTGATATAAATCTGCTTTGAAATAAGGTCCTGGATAAATTATTAATCTAAAATTATCTTGTTTAACTAATGTTTTTGGAAATTCTATTAATCTCTGTCTCACTATATGACTTACCACTATTTCTTCTATTAAGAAACTTATATTAGCTTCATTTTCTTCTCTATTTCCCAGACCCTCTTTTAATAATTTATAAAATTCTTTATCTCTATCTTTTAATTCATTTAACTTTTGAATAAAATTTTGATAATCTGGAGAATTTAATATAATGTAATCCCATGGTAAAAAATGCATTGCTTGTGGTACATATTTTTTGTCTTTTAGAATTAATTTCATAATTGCATTTTTATGTGCAAGCATTTGTCCATTAGTTCTTTTTCTTACTTCTAGTGCAGGTTCATTATTGTTATAATATAAACCATTTGTATAAAGAAATATTCCGTCTATTCCTATACTTGATATTTTTCTCTCAAAATATTCTATTGTTTTATAACATTCTTCTGCATTTTGAGTATTACTTAATCTACTCATTGATAATGGAAATATAATATATCCATCATTTGGTAATTTATTAATATCAAATTGTTTTTTCATCTTAATTTTCCATTACCCATTAAATCATTTATATGATTAATATTATTTTTATATTTTTGATCTTTTGTTTTTAAGTAAAGAGAATCTAAGACTTTTTTAACTTCTCTTATTGATTGCATTGAATCCATTTTTGTTTGCCTTGGAATTGCAATTTCTATTGGTTGAGTAATTAAAAGATAAGCTGTTCTTAATGCTGCTTGGAATTTTTCTTTTGTATGATCATCTATTCTTAAGTTTAAATTATTTTTTGAACAATCTGAATTTAATTCTTTAAAATCTAATTTTCTTAAGAATTCTATTGCCTCTTCTGACATAAGTTTTTTGATTTACTAATATTTATATAGATTTCTAGTCAATTATTGTTATGGAAGGTAAGGAGAAATTTAGAACATATAAAGGAGTCTTTGATGAAAGAACATTAAGAACCATCTTTAAGTTAGAAAGTGAAGGTTATTTTGATGAATTAAGAAGTCCTGTTAGTATTGGTAAAGAGAGCAATGTTTTTACAGCTATTAAAAAAGATGGAACTTATGTTATTATTAAAATTTATAGAGTTAATAATGCAGATTTTAAAAGAATGTATAGATATATTGGACCTGATGCAAGATTTAAAGGTTTAAGTAATCAGAGAAGAAAAGTAATAAGTGCTTGGGCACAGAGGGAATATAGAAATTTATTAGTAGCTAATAAAATTGGAGCTAAAGTTCCTGTTCCTTATGCTGTAAGTGAAAATGTTTTAGTTATGGAATTAATAGGTGATGGCGGAGAAGCTGCTCCTAGATTAAAAGATTGTAGACCTAAAGATTTAAAGAAGTTTAGTAAAGAATTAATTAAAAATTTAAAATTATTTTACAAAGCAGGATTTATTCATGGTGATTTAAGTGAATTTAATATTTTAAATTATAATGAAAAACCATATATTATAGATTTAAGTCATGGAGTTAGATTAGATTATCCAAATGTTGATGAGTTATTAGAAAGAGATATTAAAAACTTAGAGAGATACTTTAATAAATTAAGTTTAAAAATTGATGTTAATACTGTAATGAAGGGAATAATAAAAAATGGAATTTAATTATGAAGTTAAAATACCTAAAGAAAGAGTAGCTGTTTTACTTGGAGTAAAAGGCGCTGTTAAGAAAAAAATAGAGAAAGCTTTAGGTATAAAAATAACTGTTGATTCAAATGAAGCTGATGTTAATTTAGAAGGAGATGATGGTTTAAATTTATTAATTGGTCAAAATATAGTTAAAGCTATTGGAAGAGGATTTAATCCTGAAATTGCTTTGGAATTATTAGATGAACATAATTATTTTGAGATGATTGAGTTAACTTATTATGTTGGAAATTCTAAAAATAATTTAATTAGAGTTAGATCTAGAATAATTGGAACTGAAGGTAAAGCTAGAAAAACTATTGAGGAATTAACAGATACTAAAATTGTTGTTTATGGAAAAACTATTTCTATAATTGGAGAACATGAAGGAGTTAGTTTAGCTAGGAAAGCTTTTGAAAGTTTACTTGCTGGAAACAGACATTCTACTGTTTATGCTTGGTTAGAAAAACAAAAAAAAGAAATGATAAAGAGAATGTATTGAAATGATAAAGGCAATAATATTTGATTATGATGGAGTAATTGTAGATTCATTTCCTACCATTCACAATGTTTATCAGATAATTTGTGATAAACTTAATAAAAATTGTCCAAAAGAATTTCTTGATTTTCAAATTGCATATGGATTAAATTCACGAATTTTTTTGAGGAATTTGGGTTTTAGTCAAGAAGAAATAAAAAAAGCAGATGTTATTTACAAAAATGAAATACACAAACAAGACCCTAACTTTTTTCTCAATATAGATAAGGTAATAATTAATTTATCTAAAAAATATAAATTATTTTTAGTTTCCTCTAATCTTTTTGATGAAGTTAAAAATAAATTAGGAAAAATTGGTATTTTCAAATTTTTTAATAAAATTGTTGCTGGAAAATTAGGTCCTATGAAAAAAACTGTTGAAATAATTAATTTATTAAAAGAGGAAAAACTAAATCCTAAAGAAGTAATAATTATTGGAGATAGAGTAAATGATTATCATGATGCTAAAGGAGCAGGAATAGAAAATATAATTTTAGTTGAGTATGGTTGGGGTTATAATAAGAATGACATTCCAGAACATGTACAAAAGGTAGGAGTTAATAAACCAGAAGATATTCTTTTAGCAATTAATGAAATTGATAAATGATTAATAATGAAAAAATTAAAAACTAAAAAAGATATTTTGAATTTAATTAAAAAAGATAAATGGATGATGAATATTCTTAGAATTGTTAATTATCTTAATTTACCTGATTGGTGGATTGGTGCTGGATTTGTTAGAAATAAAGTATTTGATTATTTACATGGATATAAAAAAAGAACTAAAATGAATGATGTTGATATAATTTATTTTGATAAAAAAGATTTATCTGAGAAGACTGAAGAAAAAATACAAAAGAAATTAAGTGAAATTAATAGTTCTATTAATTGGTCTGTAACTAATCAAGCTAGAATTGCTTTATGGAAAGGAGATAAACCTTACAAATTTTCTAAAGATGGTTTAGCTAGGTTTAATGAAACTGCAACTTGTGTTGGTGTAAAATTAAATAGAAATAATAATTTAGTTTTAATTGCACCACATGGAATTAAAGATCTTATTAATTTAATTATTAAAATTAATCCTTTATCTATTAATCATAAAGAAATTTATATTAAAAGATTGAAAACTAAGAACTGGAAAAAGAAATGGCCTAAGTTAAAAATAATTTATTCTTAATTTAAGTATTTAATGCTTTTATCTGTCTTGAAATTTGTACTAAATATTCTGTTATTGCTTTAAAATTAAATTTAATTTCTGGATCTTTTATTTTATCAAACCATTTGAAATGGGGAAGTTCTTCTGCAATATTATTAAATTTTTCATCATTGTAATTATAATAAAGATCATATATTTTATTATTGAATTCTAAAATTTTATTAAAATCTTTTATTTCTTGTTCAATAATTTTCTTTTTAGGGTTGTTTTTAAAATCTCTTCTTATATAATCTAAATGATTTGCTGTTAATTCCAAAAATGTAACTAAAAGATACATGTAGTGTGGATATTTATATCCTCTTCTGTTTATTATTCTTTTTAGAAACATAGTATATCTATTAATTGTATTCTCTAAAGATTTTATTTCTTTAAATTTACTCCTATTTTTTAAAGATTGTTCTGTGGTTTCCATCATATTTTTTAAAATAAAAAAAACTCTTCTTAATATTGTTGGAAATTCTTCATCTAATTGTTTGGAAACTGATTTAACTATTACAAAATCTTTTCTAGTCTCTACAATTTCAAAACCGATTAAATTATTTATATCATTCTCAATTAACTGAAGTGCTTTTTCATCTTTGAACTTTATTTTAACCTCATCATAACCTGAAGTATAAGTTGGTTGAATACTACGCCATACAACCATTGTTGTTGAAGAAATTAAATTTATCTCTGTTTTTTTCTCAAATATTTCAACTGTAGAAGTTGCTATTAGTTTATTGTCTATTTCTGTGAATTCAATAAAATCTCCTTTTTTTAAATTGTGTTTATTTATCCACTTACTTGGAATTGCAGTCATTAATGTATGTTTACCCATTTGAACTAGTTTTCTTTTCATAAAATAAGCTTAATTAACTGTTTTATAAGGTTTTCTAAAAAACTTAAGTTTTTAAGCTAAAAGTTTATATTTAATTAAATCTATCATTTCTTATGAAAAAATACAATTTAGCTTTTGAAAAACAAATGAAAAAAGTATGCGGGATTCATACAGGTTCACCAATAAGAATTAATAGTTTAAAAAATATAAAAGGAGTTTCTGATGATTTACATTATCATCCCAAAGGTCACGAATTTTATATAATTCTGACAGGAAAGATAATAATAGAAATTAATAGTGAAAAAATTATTTTTTCTAATGGTGATGTTGTACAAGTTTATCCAGGAGAAATTCATAGAGTTATTGAAACATTAGAAGATAGTAATGTCATTGTTGTAAGACAAGAATTTAATGAAGATGATAAAATTATTTTGGAAAAAGGAGCTAATTATTTATAATTTTTATATAAAATGGCTAAAAATATAATTAAAACAATTGATGATGCAGTAAGAAAATCAGGTTTATCTTATTCTGGAGGATCAAGGCTTCCAGATTTAAATACTCTTAGAGAAATTTTGACTATTAATCTTCAAAGACAAAGTTCAGGTACTACTTATGTTTATATTATTAGAAATAATGAAGATAATGGAACTTATAATTTAGATAAATATTCAAAAGGTTAAAATGATAAAAGCTGTAATTTTTGGATTTAATGGGGTTTTATATAATTCGACACCCTATATGCAAAAAGCTAGAGATTTATATTTTAAACAATTTAATATTAAAAGATCTAAAAAAGAACTAAATGAAACTTTAGGCTGGGCTTTGAAAGATCAAATAAATTTTTGGAACAAAAAATATGAGTTAAATTTAGATTATGAAAATTTTAGTAAAGAGACTAGAAAATTAGCTAAAGAGCTAATGACAAAGTTTAAAATAAAACCAAATTATGGTGTTGTAAAATTAATAAATAATTTAAAACAAAATAATTTTAAAATTGGGATTGTAAGTTTTTTCCCCAAAAAATATCTTATTGAAGATTTAGAAATTTTAGGTATTTCTTTAAGAAAATTTGATGCAATTACTGCTTTAGAAGATATTAAAAAATATAGACCAGATCCAGAATTTTTATTAAATGAAGCTGGAAAATTAAAAGTAAATTTAAATGAATGTCTTTATATTAGTGATGATAATGGTGGTTTATCTATTGCTAGATCTATTGGTATGAAAACAATTGGTTTAACTAATAAATTTCAAAAAAAGAAAGATTTTGAATCTGCAGATAGGATTGTTAATTCTTTAAATGATTTAACTATTAGAAATATTTTTGATTTAGATAAATAATTTATTAAAATATATATAATTTTTTAGAGCAAAATTTATAAGTAAGTTCTTGCGATGCATCTTTGAAAAGAGATGGCTGAAAGAACTAAAGCACATGAGATGGCTGAAAAACAGAGAGAAATTTCTGTTTCTGAGTTCTTTGCAAAAAATAGACATCTACTTGGTTTTGATAATCCTAGAAAAGCATTATTGATGGCAGTTAAAGAAGCTGTAGATAATTCTTTAGATGCAACTCAAGAAGCTGGAATTTTACCAGATATTTATGTTGAATTACAACAAATTAAAGAAGACAGATTTAAAGTAATAGTTGAAGATAATGGTCCTGGAATTGTTAAAGAACAGATTCCTAAAATTTTTGGTAAATTATTATATGGAAGTAAATTTCATAGATTACGTCAGTCACGGGGGCAGCAAGGAATAGGAATTAGTGCAGTATTATTATATGGACAATTAACAACAGGTAAAGGAATGCATGTTACTTCTAGAATTAGTCCTAAACATCAAGCACATTATTTTGAAATTCATTTAGATACACAAAAAAATGATCCAATAATTAAAGAAGATAAAACTGTTGAATGGAAAAAAGAACATGGAGTTAGAATAGAAGTTGAATTACAAGGAACATATCAAAAAGGAAAACAAAGTGTTGATGAATATATAAAAGAAATTGCATTAATTAATCCTCATGCTCAAATTACTTATAGAACTCCTGAAAAAGAAACTTTAACTTATGCAAGAGTTATGAATGAATTACCAAAGGAAGCTAAAGAAATTAAGCCACATCCCTATGGTGTAGAACTTGGAGTATTAATTAGAATGATGCAATCTAGCAGTGCTGGAACATTATCTGCTTTTTTACAAGGTGATTTTTCAAGAATAAGTCAACAATTAGCTCATGAGATTTGTGAGAAAGCTAAATTAAATCCTAGAGCAAGACCAAGTACTATTGCAAGGGATGAAGCTGAATCTTTATTTGGTTCAATACAAAATACAAAAATTATTGCTCCTCCAACAGATTGTTTATCTCCATTAAAAGAAGAAGCTTTGATTAAAGGTTTGAAAAAAGAAATTAATGCTGAATTCTATTGTGCAGTTACTAGACCTCCTTCTGTTTATAGAGGAAATCCTTTTTTAATTGAAGTAGGTTTAGCTTATGGTGGAAGCTTAGAAAAAGAAGAACATATTAAAATTATGAGATTTGCAAATAGAGTTCCTTTATTATATCAACAAGGTGCTTGTGCTACTACTGAAAGTATAATGGATACTGCTTGGAAAAGTTATGGAATAAGCCAGAGTAAAGATAGTATTCCTGTTGGTCCTGTTATAGTTGTTGTTCATATGGCTAGTGTTTGGGTTCCATTTACTTCTGAAGCTAAAGAAGCTATTGCTCATTATCCTGAAATAATTAAAGAAATGAAATTAGCTTTACAAGAAGTTGGAAGACAAATGGCTTCTTATATAAGGAAAAATGTTAGAGCAAGAGAACAACAAGAAAGAATTAATTTATTTGAAAAATATATTCCCGAATTAGCAAATTCTTTATCTAATTTAACTGGAGAGAAAAAAGAAAAAATACAAGAAGAACTTGAAAAAATTTTAAAGAAAAATATGAAAGATTTATTATCTGATGTTAAAGAAGCCGAACAAACTGAAATTAAAGGTAAGAATGTTGCGTTTGGTGAAAAACAAACTACGTTAGGAGATACAGATGCCAGCTAAACAAGGTAATGCAAAAAATTCATTGAAAGAATTAGGAATGAAATTAATTGAACAAATTAAAAAAGGCAGAAATCCAGAAATAGTATTTCCATTAAGAAATTTAAGCAATATTATTTATGATACTAAAAGTAAAACTTTAAAATTAGGTGATAAAAAAGGTACTAGAGCTTTTTTTAATGTTGCTCATGCTAAAAAATTCTTACAAACTATTGAAGTTGCTTCTACAATTAAAGATAAATTGTTAGATAGTGGAAAACATTCTAGTCTTAGAGATGTATTTTATATGGTTAAGAAAACTATTCCGGGAACTAATATAAATTTAGTTGATGATCAGCCTGAATCTGATAAAGCTATTGAAGATTTAGAAGTTATTACTGGTTTATCTAGAGAACAATTACATGTTAATGCAAATAAAAATGGAAGTGTTGCTGGTAAAGTTGTTATTGAAGATAAGGGAGATACAATTGACTGGAGTAAATTAGGAAGTGGGGGCTGGGCTATTCCTTCTAATGTTGAAGAAATTACTTTTAAGAAAGTTAGTGCTAAATATGTTTTATACATGGAGAAGGCTGCTGTTTGGGAACGTTTGAATGAAGATAAATATTGGTTAAAGAATGATGCTATAATTGTTTCATCACAAGGACAAACTACTAGAGGAATTAGAAGATTATTACAAAGATTGTATGAAGAATATGAATTACCAATTTATGTTTTATGCGACGGTGATATTTATGGAGCATATATTTATTCTGTAATTAAATATGGAAGTATTGCTTTAGCTCATGCTTCTGAAAGATTAACAATTCCAGGTGTAAAATATATTGGAATTACTATGGATGATATTGAGAAATATGATTTAAAAAAACATTTTATTAAATTAGATGAGAAAGATTATGCTAGAATTAAACAAGTAAGTGAGTATGATTGGTTTAAAGATAATAAAGCTTGGCAGAGACAATTTAAAATGATGAAGGATTTTAAAGCTAAAGTTGAAATTCAGGCTTTGAGTTCTAGAGGAATAAGTTTTGTATCTGAAAAATACTTACCTGATAAAATTAGGAATAAAGAATTTTTAGATTAATTTTCAGAGTTAACTTTTTAAGTCTTTTTGAATTTATAATTTTATGACATTAACAAGAAGAGATTTATTATTGGGGTTTTCTGCATTAACCTTACTTAGTGGTTCAGCAACTTCAAAGCAAAGACCATTTCTCTTTAGTATAGAAGATTATGTTGATCCTCAAAAAGAACCAGAACAATTTTGGAAGTTTTATCTAGATGATTTAAATGGAATTACCTTAGTTCATGTTTGGTCAGAATGGTGCCTTCCTTGTATTGATGAATTACCAAATTGGAATAAATTTTATGAAAAAAGAAAAAATAAAATTTGCTTTGTTAGTGCATTAGATAAAAATTTAGTGAATTATAAACCCTATATAAAAGACCCAAAGAAATTTTATTCTGAGTTGCTTTGGAATGAATTAATTGAATTGCATCCATATGAATCAAATGAATGGAAATCTGCTTGGAAAGAATTAAAAACAGGCAAACCTTCTTCTCAGAAACTAATAACTCTTGTAGATCAAGCTAATGCAAGAACTCAACATGAATATAATCAGCCAAAATCAAGACCATTGGATCGTGAAGTTTATGGGAAAACTATTCAAGAATTAAAAGCTAAAAGACATTGGTTGAATTTTTCATCTTATATTTTAGATGATGACCCCACTAGAAAATTTTTAGGATTCATAGGTGCTGTCCCCCATACTAAATTATTAATTGATGGAGTTCCTAAGGGAAATTTTAATGGTTCAGATAGAATTTC
>JAHFKB010000039.1 GCA_023245565.1 archaeon | reverse complement strand
ATTTTTCAAAGCTAATTTTACTTTAGGTCTCTCAATATCTTCCATTAAATTCATATCTTTTAATCCTAAAAACACTGTTTGTTTACAACCAATAAATCCACCAATATTTTTAGCTTCTTCTCTTCTACTCTCAACTAAATATTTTTTCTTTAACCAAGGACTGCTTTTCTCTCCACTGCTAAATATAACACCAATTATTTCCTTGCCATCTTTTGCAAACTTTGCTATTGCTGCTCCCATTCCAATCTCTAAATCATCAGAATGAGCCCCAAATGCAAGAATAACTTCTTTAGTTTTTTTCATATTTATAAGTGCACCAGCCGGGATTTGAACCCGGATGAAGAGCTTTCTACTATTTAATGGAAGGCTCTCATGCTACCATTGCATCACTGGTGCATTAGTTTAAACCCCCAAATTAAAGTTATAAAGCTTTCGAGAATAAAAAACTCTTATTCCCAAGGACCATAAGGTACATTTGGGAATATTATTTTTCTTATATTAAGATATTCTTCAGTTTCCCAATCATTGGCTTCTTTAGCTTCAAGAAAAGCACCCTTCGGAGATATTTGATATTTTATTAAATAATCAACAGGAGAATTTTTAGAAGCAGGTTCACATAAATTATTTGTTTGAACCATTTGTGAATATAATGAGCCTTGTAATTCACCACATTTAGCAAAACCTAAACCATTATTTGGGTCAATATAACTTTCTAACAAACCATTTCTATAAAATAAATTTAATGAATCTACAACATACCTTAAATTATAAGTTTCAATTATGTTTGTTTTAAATGTAATTCTTCTTCCATCTTTTAATTGTCCTTCACAATATGCAATAGTTTCATTTTCCTCAGAATATTTACCAGGATTATCATAACAATTAATAACATCTTTTTCTTCTAATTTATCAGGTTTAACTTGTAAATTTCTATTAGTACAACCCAATCCTAGAGCTACAAATCCTAAAATTTTCAGTAAATTCATCTGTAAAAATTACTTAATTATATTATAAGTATTTCGTAATTACAATAAATAAATTAGATCTTATTTATTAAATAAGCTTATAATTTTCTCTCTCTATATGTTATAAAAATGAAAATAATTTTACCTTATATTCAGGAGCTAGAAAGAATTAGAAAAGACTTTGAATTAAACTGTCCAGATTTTCCAAAAAATAAATGTGAATTAGCAGCAAGAGCAATCAGAGAAGACTTAGGATTAAAAGAAGTAGCAGGATTTTACTTACCAAATAATGAATTTCATGTTTGGAATTATGATAAAAAACATAAATTATATGTAGATATTACTCTTGATCAGTTTGATAATAAATATGATGGTATTAATTTCTTAAACGAAGAAACAGATATATTAAATAAAAATTTTTTTGCAACATATATACAAAGAAGAAGAAAAATTCATAGCAGATATTACTCTATCGCCTTTGGCCCGCATTTCTCTTACTTTCTTTAACTTCATTAATAACATTACTAACTTGTTGTTCAGTCCATCCCTTAGCTTTAAGAGAAGTTTTAATTTTATCTTCACTTTGGCCAGAATGTAATGAATGTTCAACAAAATCTTTTACTGCACTATGATCTTTTTCATTTTTAAATGTTTTACTAGCCCCACCATGATCACCTACTTTAATTTCATATTTTTTTCTAATCATTCTATTTCTAATAAATAAAAATCCAAATACACCAAGAGCAATAATTAAAACAATTATACCTAAAGTTAATATTAAACCATTATTACTCTTACAATCTTTTGCACAACTATTTTCATCTTCACCACTTTCACATATACTATTTCCACACACAGAAGGAATTTCAGTTTGTTCTTCAGGTTCTGTATATTGTACAGTATAATTTTCAAGATTTTCAGGTAAGACTATAGTTTTAGTTTGTAAAGCTTGATTTAAATCTAAAGTATCAACTCTATAAACTATTTGATTTGTTCCTGCAAAACTATACAAGTTTGGTGCAGGCGCTGTAACTTGTCCACCAACAATAACATTAGCTGGTAAAATATTAATTCCATAAGGAACTAATTCATAAATTTTAATTCCAGCACCAATTATATCTTTTTTAATAATATTAAAATTTTCTTTTCTTCCATCAGCATAACTAACACTTATGCTTCTAGCTTCTGCATTAACTTTAACTTGTTGTTGCGCATTAAACAATTTAGTTTTTTGTACTTCAGTTAAAAATTCACAACAAGAAGGAATTTGATTTAATCCAGTAACTTTAGCACTAAAACTAGCACTATCAACATTTAAACTTGTAGGAATTTGTTTACCTATGTTTCTAACTTGATCCATTAAAGGAGCAGCAGCACTTACTTTTTGTGCCTCAGTTAATTTTTCATCAGCTAAAATATCACCATATTGTTTATTTAAACTTGTAAGATTAGACTCTAAATTATTTAATAATCCAGAAATACCTAATAAATTTGCAGTATCTTTTGTTTGAGCTGGGCCAGATTCTAAAGTTTTCTTAAAATTTCCTATATTTAATATAGTTTGATTTATTAGACCACTAATATCAACACTGCTTGAATTCTGAATATTTATTATTAAACTATCATAACCATAAATATTAAGAGAATCAAATACTTTTAATTTTATAACATAATCTCCAGGAATAGAATAAGTATGCATAACACTAACACCTGTGCTGCCATTTGTACCATCTCCAAAACTCCACAAATAAGAAGTAAGATTTCTTCCTTCTACATTTGTAGTTCCACTAGCATCAAAAATAATTTGTTCATTAGCTCCAGCCATAAAAGGACCATATCTAATAAATGCTTTAGGTCCAGGAATAACTTCAAAATTAACTTTATCACTTTCTAAACCATCAAATTTATTATAAAATACATATTTACCAACAACAGAAGGAGAAACAACTTCATCTAATTTACTAAGATCAACATTAATATTTCCATTATAACTTAAAGATTCAGGAATAAATGTAATTTTCTTAAAACTTTTCTCTTCACGTTTAACTTGATAATTATATTTTAAACTTAAACCACTTAATTCAACAGTACCTGAATTAGACATACTAGTTTTCAAAGGAATTAATAAACAATCATTTCCACAACCGTTTTTATGAATATAATCATCAAATAAATCTTTAGGAACTTTAGCATTTGTTTTTTGACTTAAAGTTTTATCATAAGTCATATAAGAACCATATATGTAAAAATTATCATCAATTGCTGCACCATTAGCAAATGCAAATGATTGTTTATCATTATCAGTTTGTATACTAAAATAAGTATTTTCTGAATTATCATCTGTTGAATATAAACAAATATAATTAAGTGAATTCTCAGGAACAATTTTATTTACTGTACATCCAACTTCAGTAAAATCATTTCCAGCATCACTTAATGTACAGCAAGGTGTTTTAGGGTTTCCACAATCATCTGGTTTACTAAAACCCATATCAAAATCATTTAAAGATATATTAAGTTTAACATTAGCAGGTGTTGAAGGATTTTTCTTTATTTTTGCTTTTAATTTATATTGATTAGAATCTGTTAAGTTAACAAGTTGACATAAAACATCTCCACCACCAATTTCTGCATTACCATCAGCAGTACCAACTAAATAACTTTTATCTAAATCTTTAAAATCTAAAGCTGCTCCACGATATTTATATAATACTTTATCTTCAAGCGAAATTACTAAATCACTAGGGGCAGTAGGTCCAGGAGCAACATCAAAACTTACATAATCTCCTGTTAAACTAACTTCTCCAGGATTTCTATTATTTCCTCTTAAATCAATACCAACTTCAGTTTTTGTACCAGAAACACTTAATCCTTCAAAACCAGAACTAGTAGTATTATATCTAGCAGGATTTATTTTAGGTTTAACATTTGAAACATTAAATAATCTGCCTAAAGAAGTATTAAGTTTTAAAGTCCCAGAGAAGAAATCAATCTGTGTATCAGAAAATTTTGTATCTGTAAAACTAAAAAGTAAACCACCTTCAAAAGGAACACCAGGCCCAAATTTATTTCCTTTTAGGCTAACATTAGATAAGCTTGCTCCATAAACAGAGCTAACTAAAAATAAACATACAAAAAGTATTAATAAACCTCTTTTCATTAAGGATTTTATATTATAACTTCTTTAAAAGTTTTGCCTTTTCACTTCCAATGACTTTTAACTTATAATTTTTAAAATCTTCTCTATAACCGCATATTTCATATAGAAAAATACCTAATGCACTAACTTCAGAAATAGGTTGATTAGTTACACTTAAATTAAAATCAGCTAACTTATAAAATTCAGGTTCAACTTTTTCTCCGCCAACAACAACAAATAAATTTCTATTCTTAGTCTTTTCAAATTCTCTAAAATCTTTTCCATAAACAGTTAAATGAATTATAGTAAAACCATCTCTTTTTTTCCCTTTTATTAATTCAATATCATTTTTCTCAAATAAAATTTCAAATGGTCCACCAAATTTTTCAGTTATCTTATTTACACTAGTTTCAAAACTATTATCTTTTTGACCACTATAATAAATTCTAGAAGCACCTAAAGCTCTAGAAGTAAGTGCAACATGAGTACTAACTCTAACATCTCTTGCAATTCTATGATTTAATCTTAAAACTTCTATTTTCAATTTGTTTACGTCCCACTATTATTCCTCTACACAACATAGTTTCACAATTACATACCATTTTCCAAAAAGGATCAAATTCATTTAATGAATAATCAAAACAAAGTTCTTCGTCTTTATTAATATTTTTTAATGCAACAATTTCAAATTTATTTCTTATTTCTATATTTGGATTGCAAGAATGATTTGTATATATTATAGGATTATCTTTAGAAGCATTTATCCAAAAATTAGGTTCTATGCCAAACCAATGTTCTTTACCAATAGATGGATATCCTTCTTCTACAATTTTCCCCTTAACAACAAAAATTAATTCACCAGCTTTAATATTATTAGCAGCAAATATCCCTTTTCCATTATTTATTGTATTTCCAAAATAAATATTTTTCATTTTTTTAAAATAGGAATTAATTCTTTTTCTATTTCTTCTATTTTTCTATCACCATCAACTAAAATAATTTTATCTTTATAATACTTTAATAAAGGTGATGTTTGTTTCCTATAAACTTTAAATCTTTCTTTAATTATTTCTTCTGTATCATCACTTCTTCCTTCTATCTCAGCTCTTCTTAATAATCTAAATTTTAATGTATGATATGGAACATCTAAAACAATAATAAAATCAGGAGTAAAATTTTCATCTAAAAACTTTGCTTGATAAATAGTTCTAGGATAACCATCTAATAAATAATTATTCTTAGGTAAGTTTTTCAAAATTAAATCTTTTGTAATATCTTCAGGAACTAAATTACCCTTACCCCAATATTTATGTGCTTCAATTCCTAATTTAGTTTCTTTTTTATATTCTTCTCTAAATAAATCTCCAGTTGATATATGTTTTAATTTTAAATCTTTAGCTAATAATTTAGCTTGTGTTCCTTTGCCAGAGCCAGGCGCTCCTAAAATTATTAATTTCATCCGAAGTACCTTTCTCCATCATCTTTTAATTCTTCTTTCCAAGAATTTTTCATCTTAAGAACAACTTCACTAATTTCTTTTTTTAAATTATTAATCTCTTTATTAACTTCTAAAATATATTCAATATCTTTCTCTTCACTTAAAGCTAAAACATCTAAATTTAAAGACCACCTTTCAAATGTCATAAGGTTTTTATGTAATTTAACAAGTTTTTCTCTTTCTTCCTCAGTAAAAAAACTAGTTTCGTAATTTGATATATTATTTTGTAAATTTGGATAAATTATATTTTCTAATATTTTACATAAAGCAATAATTTTATCTGTAATAATTCTTCTTATTTTTCTTGATAAAAAATCAATTTTATCAATAGAAATTATTTCAAATTCATTATTAATATCTTCAAATTCAGGTAAATCACTAAATCTGTTTTTCAATTTTAAATATTCAGATTTTAAATTAAATTTTTCTTCAACCATAAATACAAGAAAAGACTTCATAATTTAAACTTTTTGTAAATAAAAAGCCCTCGACGAGAGTTGAACTCGCGACCTCCACCTATTTAGTTTAATTACCAAGGTGGCACTATACCACTAAGCTACGAGGGCATTAATTATAGAATTTACAATGAATTTTTAAATTTAATTAATAAGGATATTCTTCATCTATATCTCTTTTAGCCAATCTAATTCTAGCAAGCAACCTATTTAATCCTAAGCTATAACCACTTACCTCTTCAGCTATTCCACCAACTAAAGTTAAAATTGGAATTAAAAATACAGATAAAACAACACCCCTAGAATTTCCTATATTAACATTAACTCTTGCAGGTATTTTACTTAATGTTTCAACACCTATATCTACATCTAATTTTGGTAATTCAACACCATCTTTTTGCACAAATCTAGCAACTATTCTTGCATTATTTCCACCTTTGTTTATATTAATACTTCCACCTTTTACACTAACACTTATCCCATTTGGTGCACCACCTTCATTATTTTCCTGGTTTTTTTGTTCTTGTTTATTTTGATCTTGATCTTGATTATTATTACCACCACCTCCACCATTATCTTCTTTTTTTGGTGCTGGAGGTGGACTAGGAACTGCATCAACAAATTTAGTAACACCAAATATTCCAAATGAAATAATAGGATTATAACTAATTCTACCAGAAGTTAAATCTATAAATGATTGCCCAACAACATCCCATCCAGAATTATATTTAGCTATTTTTACTTGAGAAGAAGTTGCACCAGAACTAGTATCAAAATACATAGTTAAATTTATAGTTCCTGCACCATTGTCAGTAATATTAATCACACTTAAATTTAAAGTTAATAATGTACAAGTACTAAATGATCCAGAAGCACAACCAATTACAGAAGCTCCAGAATTTGCTAAACTAGAACTTTTTATTGCAATATTACTAGCATTATTAATTATATAATTTCCATTAATAGTATTAATACTAGTTAAACCATTATCAATTAAAAATCCACCACCACTAATATTAATATCATAAATATTTGTAATGCTTAAATTTATTAAACCACCACCATTAATAGTAGAGTTTACAACATTAATTTGAGAATTAGAATTATTTATGAAATAAGAATCTTGTAAAATTGAAGTTAAACTATTTATCAAATATATTCCTCCAAAACTATTATTAATTAAATAAGAATTATTTATAATATTCAAGTTAGATAAACTGTTAATATAAATTCCATAATTACCATTGTTTATTAATCTATTATTATTATTTAAAGTATTATTATTTGAATTATTAATGTAAATCCCAGATCCAATATTATTAGTTAAATTATTTAAAGATAAAGTATTATTATTAGATCCAGAAATTAAATAAGCCCCATGATTAATATTATTTATAATTGAATTATTATTTATAATATTATTTGAACTTTGATTAAACAACAACCCATATTGAACATTTAAACTAATATTATTAGCTAATATATTATTACTAGGAGAATTACTTAAGTATAGACCACTACCACTATTATTTGTAAAATTATTATTTATTAAATTATTAAAATAACCAAAAGAAATATATACACCAGAACCAGAATTAAATCTTATTCTATTTATACTTATATTTGTACTATTAGTATAATTTAAATAAACCCCATAAGTATTATTTTCAATAAGATCATTATTAAATATGTGATTTAAATTAACCAATCCAGATAAATAAATTCCAGAAGCTAATCCAGAAGTTTGATTGTAAATAGTATTACCAAATAATTTATTACCACTACTAGTTCCATTTACAAAAATACCAGCTTGTGTATTATTATAAACACTATTCAAAGTTATATTATTTGTATTAGAACTCTCAAGAACCAACCCATAACTATTATTATAAAAAGTATTACCGGTTAAATTATTTCCACTACTTCCATTTAAATAAATTCCATAATTTAAATTACTATTAGCAAGCCCATTGCTAATATTGTTTCCAGATCCACCAGAAATTTGTATACCAAATCTACTACGATTTAATTTATTATTATCAATTAAATTTCCATAACTATTTGATAAAAATACATTAGTCAATGTATTTAATTTAAAATCATTCCTAGAAATATTTGTACTATTAGTATAATTTAAATAAACCCCATAAGTATTATTTTCAATAAGATCATTATTAAATATGTGATTTAAATTAACCAATCCAGATAAATAAATTCCAGAAGCTAATCCA
>JAHFKB010000007.1 GCA_023245565.1 archaeon | reverse complement strand
ATGCAAAAACCTGGCTTTTAAAATATGCAGGAAAAGAAGTAACAGAAAAAATATGGTATCAATTATATGCAAGAAATAAATTTAACATTGAATTAGAGAAAATTTCAGCAAAACAATTTGCTAATAGGTTATTTGAAAAAGAAGGTTATGATGATTTTACATTCCCAACTAAAGGCCTACAAGGAATGATTAATGGTTTAGAAAAAGATATTTTAAAAAGAAAAGGAAGAATAAACATAAGAACAGACATTATTGAATTAGACATTAAAAATAAAAAAATTAAATATAAAATAAATAATAAAAAATCAAAAGAAGAAAAATTCGATATATTGATCAACACAATACCAGTACCAGAGTTATTAAAATTTACAAAAAATTTTCCAGAGACTTATATAGAAAAAATAAAAAAATTAAGATATGTTCCAGTAGTAGGATTATGTTTTGGAACTAAAAATTTCTTGGATAAAAAGAATTATTGGATAAATCTAATAAAAGAAAGAATCCATGTGATATATCAGCATTCAATGTTAATAGATAAATATAAAAGTAAAGTAACCTGGTGTGTAAGATATGGTGGTAGTGAAGAAGATATCAGACTTCCAGACGAACAAATTAAAAAAATGTATTTAGAAATATTAAAGAAATACTTCCCAAATATGCAGTTAAACTGGTGTTATGTTTTTAGAGAGAAATATGCAGAACCAATTTATGATAAAGATTATTTAAGTTATGCACCAACATATAGAACACCAATACATTATTTTTTTAATTCAGGAATACAAGTAACATTTCCAAAAATTAGAAATATGAATGTGGCTCTTGAATCAGGAAGAATAGTGGCAAATATGGTGAAAAAATTGTGAAAAAACTCATAGAAATAATAAAATTAATGCGCATACATCAATGGTATAAAAATTTAGTTATATATCTAGCTTTAATATTTTCAAATTCATTATTCAATAAAGAATTGTTCATTGCAACAACCTTGGGATTGATAAGTCTTTGTCTGATATCTTCTACAAATTACATAATAAATGATATTTTAGACAGAAAAAAAGATAAAGAACATCAAGAGAAAAAAACAAGACCTATAGCCTATGGGTCAATTAAAATCTACGAAGCAATTATAATAGCATTAATAATAACCATAATATCTTTATTTATAGCATATAATTTATCAAAAATATTTTTACTATCTGTAATATTTTTATTAGTGTTAACTTTATTATATTCTTTCAAACTAAAACATATATTATTCTTGGATATAATAATTATCTCTATAAATTTTGTAATAAGATCTGTATCAGGAACTTTCATTATAAATAAACCATTATCACCGTGGTTAATTCTTTGTCCATTTTTCTTAGCTTTATTTTTAGCTGTAGGTAAAAGACACGGAGACTTAAGGTTGCTTGGAAAAAATGCAGTAAATCATAAACAAGTACTAAAAAATTATACTCCAGAAATAAATGGTATTTTAATTATAATATCCACCACATTATTATTGATTTCATATTCATTATATGCTTTCTTAGGTGAACACAAAAAGTTATTATTAACAATACCATTTGCAATTTATGTAATATTCAGATATGTATACTTAATTTATAGTGAATCTAAAATTGCAAGAAAGCCAAACCTTTTATACAAAGATAAAGAATTATTAATTGGACTTTTATTATGGTTATTAGTAACATTTATGCTATTGTATTTCAACTTTAGTACTTATCAAATAATTTACCCCAGTCAGTCTGTTTAAATTTATTTATTCTATATTTACCTATAGTATTGTACCACAAGAAATCATGATAAAATTCACTTCCAAAAATACATAAATTAAACAGCCCAGTATGAAATAATAAAGGTTCTAAAAAATTAAAGCTTCCTTTTCTAAATAATTGATCAAAAAATATAACAGGACTTTTACCAGTACTAAACCCGAAATTTACATTTGTTATATTTTCTCCAACAATATCTATTTGATCAATATCTCCATTGCCTAATCCTTTATCATGAGCAATTTTAATAAATTTAATTTTCATAGGGTCAAAGCCCATCATTTTAGCAGATATGGCATCAATAGCAACTTGATCAGAACTAGCTAATATATAATTTTTTATTTTTGGTATCATTGTTCTTGGACCATTACCATCACCGCAAACAGTTCCATCCATAACTGCAAATATACCTTTATGAATCTCTTTTTGAATTTGCAATAAATCAACTAAAACTTCATGTATCATTTTATGACAATGATGTCTTTTTTCTGTAATTAAACCACCAAATGCATTTTTCATAGCACCAGTCATCGATGTATGCCCATGTGTTTTAACAGAAGGCAAATGTATAACATTAGATCCAATAAATATTTTAGGAATTTTATGCCCTTCACTAAAAATTTTATCCATCGCAAGCATATCATGTTTAGGTTTATAACTTACCCATTCAGTTTCAGTTAACGGATTATACTTTAAATTATATTTTTTTAATATTGGAAGCCACTTATTTCCTGCAGCACCTTTCCAGACATCAGTAACTACAGTTCTATTTTCAACAGGAATTAATTTTTTATATCCATCTTTTTTAAGTTTATTTACTACACCTTCGAGTTGCCATGGTTCTGTGCTGCATGAAGGAAAATATTTACTCCAAGATAAATTAAGTTTCAAAATTGTATTAATATCTTTAGAAATATATTTTTTATAATTAGAGATTTCTAATAATTTTGAATAATCTTTAATAACATTCTCTGGTTTAGTTTTTAAAACATAAACTTTGCTAACCATAATTTTAAGATATATAGATAATTTTATTAAGGCTTTCTATTAAGTTAAGATCATGATTAAAAAAGAAAATATAGTTAATTATATGTTAATTTTATTAATATTATTAGGCATATTCCTAAGATTCTATGGTTTACCAAGTGAATATATATGGTCTGATGAACAATATTCTTTTGTTAGCGCAATAAAAATTCACAGCCAAGATCTAAAATCTGGAATAATGTACTTTCAAGAACACCCAGGTTTAGGAAAATGGTTAGTTGCTCTTCCAGTAAATTTTATTTCAGCAAATTATGCACCAATTAATGCTTTAGGTCCAAATATGTTTACTTGGGCTTTTATTGGATATGAGGCAGTAACTAAAAATTATGTAGCAATAAGAATAATGAATGCAATTTTAGGATCTTTAGCAATTTTATTCATTTACTTAATTATGAAGAAATTATTTAATAAAGAAGCAGCATTATGGGGTGCAGCCATTATGGCAATATCTCCAGACATGATCGCTTACAGCAGACATGAAATATTAATGAAAATTATCTCAATATCTTTAGTTTTGGGAACTTTATTTTTTTACATAAAGTATCTGTCTGAAAAATCAGAAGATAAAAAATGGTTATACTTAGGAATGACAATCTTAGTAATGACATTTGCAATAGGATCAAGAAATTTTGATCCATTATTTATTATACCTACATTAATTATTTCTCAATTCTTCATTAATAGGGAAAAAAATAAATTAAAAGAAAATCTAATAGTAACAGGTTTAATAATTGCCTCATTTTTATTTGTATTTTATTATACATACCCTTCAGAAGCAAAAGCATTTGCTCAGCAACACCTACAAGCAGAATCACCATTCCAATTACTTGGATTTACTTTTCCATCAATGATAGTTTTTGCATTAACAAGAAATTCTTACATATTTTCATTAACATTTATCTTAATAGTGATAAGTTTCATTTATTATTTAATAAATAAAAATAAATCTGATAAAGAAAGCGGACTGGTAAACCTCCTTAATTTTACAAAAAATAAAGATATAAAATCAGTTTTGATAATATTTTTAGCTGTAAGTTTTTTTGGCATAGGATTAACACGATTAGGCTCGGGACATATGTACAATATAACTTTTTACGCTTCAGTTTTCTTATTAGCAGGATTAATAATATCAAAATTAATAAGTAAATACAAAGTACTGAAATACGTTTTCATTTTAATTTTAATAATAAATATAGTTCAAGTAATTCCAAATTTTCCATATAGCACTTGGGAATATAGTAACTTAGGTTTGGGAAAAAGATTTTACGAAAATAATTTTGATAAAGAAATACCAGATTCAATATTAAATGAATTAAATTCAAGAAACAACCCACCCGTAATGACTAGTTCACTAAATACTTTAGTATTTTATAAAGGAGAAAAAATCCCAATTGTAATATTGCAAGAATCAAGATGTAATGAAGAATATTTTAAAGCTATATTAAAATCAAAAATCTTAATTATACATAAAGAAGAGATTACAAAAGATCAATATATATGTCAGATATATAAAAGTCTTCCATTAAAGGAAGTTAAGAATTTCAAAAATCAAGCTTTTATATATGAAATAATATAAAAAATTATCTACAAAAATTATTCCATAGCTCTGCCTTCTCCAGTTGTTAGAAGTGCCCATGCTCCTAAAACATATTTTCTAAATATTGGCAGATTATCTATATGAACTAATTTCTTTAATATAAATTTAGGTCTGAAATAAAATTCCCTTAATGCCTTTCTCTGCAACGCTTTAAGCTCTGAAGATTCTCTACCATTTGTGGTCCAGACCAAATCATTTTCAGAAAATCCTGCCCATGTTTGATAGTTATTCCAGTCAATAGATTTAAGTTCACCATGTTCATTAGCTTGTTTATAAAGTTCTGTTCCTGGATAAGGAGTAGTAATAGTAAACTGAGCCCAATCAGGATCAAGTTCTTTTGCAAATCTTATGGTTTCAAGACTTTCCTCTTTAGTTTCTGTAGGAAGCCCAAGCATCATAAAGGCCCTAGTCTCTACTCCTGCTTCTTTACACCACTTAAAAGCATCTTTAATTTGTTGTACAGTAACGTCTTTCTTTATTAAATTTAATAGTCTTTGATTTCCAGATTCAACTCCAAAATGAATTCCCCAACATCCAGCTTTTTTCATTAGTTTAAGCATTTCTAAGTTAACTAGATTTACACGAGTCATACAACTCCATCTAATTTTTTTATTAAGGCCTTCTTCAATAAGTTTATTACAAAATTCAGTAACCCAAGGAAATTTCATTGTAAAAGTATCATCTCTAAAAACTATTTCTTTTGCACCAAATTCTTCCATTAAATACTTCATTTCTTTTATTGTATATTCAACAGAATTCTGTCTATATTTCTTATCAAAGACTTTAGAGCAGAAAGTGCACCTATAAGGACAACCACGAGTTGTTAATATTATGTATGCTGGTAATCTTTTGTAATAAGAAACAGAAGGCCTATAAAGTTCCATTTTTAATAGACTTCTATCTGGCATGGGTAATATATCTAAATCGTCAATCAGCTTTCTTTGATTATTTAACATCACTTTGCCATCATTTGTTTTATAAGCTAAACCATCTACAGCACTAAGTTTTATTTCCCCATCTAATGCTTTTAAAAGTTCATAAAATGTTATTTCAGCTTCACCAATAACTGCAAAATCTATATCCTTTTCATTTTGCAATGTCGCAGAAGCTGCAATTGTTGGGTGTGGACCACCTATTACTACATAAGTTTTTGGATTAATCTTCTTAACAATTTTACACACATTTAATGCCTGAGTATACATTAAAGTAAGCATAGTTACACCAACAATATCATATTTTCCCTCTCTTAACCTTTGTTCTATTTCTTCTTCTGTTAAATCTTCTGCTATACAATCTATTATATCTGCCTTATAACCTTTAGAATTTAAATATGAAGCTATATAACATAAACTTAAAGGCTCAGACTGAGGACCAACTTTTTTACCTAATTTTTTCCAGTAACCGCTAGCCATCGGCGGCATTACAAAACATATCTTCATAAGATTACAATAATCAAAATGGTATATAAGACTTTTGTGAATTTGAGCTCTATTCAAGATATTTAAAATAACACAATAAATTATAGAAAAAATCATTAAAATTAATATAAAAAGATAAAATTTATTAATCGATATTGGCCTGCGATAAATATAATGAAGAAAGAAATTAAAATTTTAATGATAATATTAATTATCACAATACTCCTCAGATCAATCCACCTATACGATAAAGCTTATGGCACAGATGAAAGTGCTAGCATAAATAATGCAAGAGTAATTATAGAAAAAGGGCCTACATATATGAGTGAATTTGGCAATCCCCCTTTATTCTTTTTTTTATTAGGAATTTTATTAGCTTTAACAAAGTCCATATTAGTATTAAAAACATTTATGGTAATAATAGGGTTATTAAACATAATATTATTTTATATTCTTGTCTCAAAATTAACAAATAAGAAAACAGCTTTGGTTTCTGCTTTTTTGTTAAGTATAAATCCAATGCATGTATTATTCTCTCAACATATCAGAGTTTACATATTACTAATGTTAGTCTACATACTATCACTGATTATATTTATTAAATTAAGAGAAACAAAAGAAAAAAAGTACCTAATATATTTATTTATAATTTACGTGATTTCAATATATCTGCATTACCTTTCTGGTACTTTTGTTTTAACACAATTAATATGGTTCTTAATAGAAAATAGAAAGAATAAAGAAATAATAAAAAGTTTTTTCATTTTTGGAACAATCGCTTTAATTTTATTACTTCCATTAATTCCCTATTTTATAAGTCAATATAATTATTTACTCCCTCAAGGCAATCTTGTAACAGGCAGTAAAGTTACACTTCAAACTGCACTCTATCCAATATATAAATTTTCTACAATGTTAGATATTTCTTCAACACCAAAAATTGCACCATACTTAATCATAACTGCACCAATAGTGTTCTTAGTATTTTTAATAGGGATAATGAGATTTTGGAAGGAAGACAGAAGAAAAACTATTTTCATTCTTACAAATTTTATTTTACCAATTTTATTATTAATAATATTAACATTATTTTTCCCCATATATTCTTTCAAATATGTATCATTTTTATTGCCATTATATGTTTTATTTATAGGTAAAAATCACGAGACTATTATTGGAAAAATATTGCTATTAATAATAATCATTCTATGGTTGACTGTATTATTCCATTACTATTCTATTGTCACTCAGCATCACTGGACAATTAATTTTGCTGTATAGGAATTGCAACAGATTTATAAATATCAATATTACAAAATTTTTAGAGGCTGAAACTTGAAATATAAAAAATTCACAATAATAATTCCAACATTAAACGAAGAAAAGAACATAGGAAAAGTTCTTGGTATAATAACGAAAAATTATCCAGGAATAAAAATTATTGTATCAGATGATGGTTCAAAAGACAAAACAAAAAATATTGTAAAAAAATATCCCGGCACTTATTTCCTTGATAGAAAAAAAGAAAAGATAAAGGGACTTACTGCAAGTGTTATTGATGGAATACTTTATACAAAAACAAAATTTTTTATTGTCATAGATGGAGATTTGCAGCATCCTCCTGAAAAAATAAGAGAGATATCATTAGCTTTAGAGAATGGATCAGACATTGTTGTTGGTATAAGAAGAAAAGTTATTGTTCCATGGCCTTGGCATAGAAAAATGATTTCAAAATCTGCAATATTATTAGGAAATTTAAAATTGGTGATACATAAAGTTAACTGCAAAGACATAATGTCTGGCTTTTTTGGGATGGACAGAAAAAAAGCAGTAAGTATAATAAACAAAAATAAAAAATCATTTCAGATGCATGGTTACAAAGTATTATTTGACTTATTAAAAAATATGAGAAACATCAGTACAACTGGAGTCTATTATGACTTTGGATTAAGAAGTAAGGGAAAATCAAAACTTGGAGGTAAAGTGATTTATTATTATCTAAAATCACTATTCTCATGAAAGTTACTGCACAAGACTGGGACCAAGTATGGAAGTCAAAGTCAATTCTAATGAAAATATTAGACAATATGAGGCAGATCTTTACAGAATCTTTATATAAAAAAGTGTTCCAGCCTTATATTAATAAAAATACAAAAATTCTTGAACTTGGATGTGGTTCAAGCACAACTTCATTATACATTGCCCCTAAGATAAAACAATTTACTGGATTAGATACATCAAATGAAGCACTGAGTCTATCAAAGTTAAACGCAAAAAAACTCAATGTAAAAAATGCAAAATTCGTAAAGGGAGACTGCTTTCACATACCATTTAAAGACAACTCATTTGACATTGTATGGAGTCAGGGACTTTTAGAGCATTTCGATAACCCGCAGGGGATAATGAATGAAGCAATAAGGACAACTAAAAAAAATGGGTATATAATAACCATCGTCCCTGCAACTTTTTCATTTCACAAACTCTGGTATATAATAACTAGGCCTAAACTACTAAGAAAATTATGGCCTTGGACAAAACAGAAATTTTTCACACAAAAAAGACTTAATGCTTTGATAGACAACAGGGTAGATCTTAAGAAGATATTTTATTATTATAGATATGGAGTAATAGTACAGATAACAGAGAAAAAATTCTAAAAGAGTTAATTACAAATAAAAAGATGAACAATAAAATCACAAATATAATAAATGATTATTTAGATAAAGTTCTATGAAAATAGGCATAGTCACTACTTATTTTTATCCTTTCCCGGGAGGGGTTGAAGTAAACATATTAAATCTTGCAAAAGAACTATCAAAGAATCATGAAATACATATATTTAGTTCTGATAGAAAAAATAATAAAATAATTGAGAAAAAAGAAGAAAAGTTAGGAAATATATTTATCCATAGATCTAAAACATTATTTAGATTTAAATATTATGTTGCATTTTATCCATCTTTATTAACAAATTTATTAAAATATGACCTAGACATAATACATGTAAATTCTTTAGGTTTTTTATGGCATGATTTTTGTATTTTAATAAAAAAATTATTTTCTCGAAAAACAAGATTTGTAATAACTCCTCATGGCCCATTCATGACACTTAAATCTTATCCTTTATGGCAGAAATTCTTGAGATCAATTGTAAATAATTTAATAATATTAACAAACAAAGTATATAACGCAGTAATTGAAGTAAATACATTCCAAGATTCTTGGTTAAGAAAAGACTATGGTTTTAATAAAAATAAAATATTTTATGTTCCAAATGGGATAAAAAAAGAGATATTTAAAAAATTAAATACAAATAAAGTAATTAAAAAATACAATTTAGAAGATCGCTTTATTTTATCCTATATAGGAAGATTACACGAATACAAAGGAGTACAAAATATAATAGAAGTTCTACCAGAAATAATAAATAGAAATAAAAAGATATTATTTATAGCAATAGGAGAAGATGCAGGATATTATAAAATACTATTAGAAAAAACAAAAAAACTAAAATTAGAAAAAAATATATTATTTTTAACTAATTGTAATGATGAGGATAGAGATTCAATACTTCAATTATCTGAAATATATATAATGCCAAGCGAATGGGAAGCTTTTGGAATAACAATTTTAGAAGCAATGGCTAAAGGTAATGCAATAATATCTACAAATACAGAAGGTGGAAAATTCTTAATAAGTAAAAATAATGGTTTACTATATAATTTTAATAATACTAAAAAATTAAAAGACCATATATCTTACTTAATAAAAAATAAAAATATAAGAGAAAAAATGCAAAAAACAAATATTGAAAAAGCAAAACAATTTACATGGGATAAAATATCTAAAAAACTAAACAGGATTTACAATGAATTGGATAATTAAAAATTCAGAAAAAGAAGGTAGTGGTATTTTTGCAAATAAGAAATTTAAAAAAAACAAATTAGTTTTTACTTTTTCAGGGAATATAATAAATTGGTCAAAAGCTAATTATAAAAGTTTACAAATTGGGAAAAATAAATTTATAAATCCAGATAAAAATAATCCAGGAGAATTTTTAAATCATTCATGTGATCCAAATTGTGGAATAAAAAATCTAAACAAAATTACAGCAATGAAAAATATTAAACTAGGTGAAGAAATATTAATAGATTATTCAACAACAATAGGACACAAACATGAAGTGGAATGCAATTGTAAAAGTCCAAATTGCAGAAAATTCATAAAATCTTATAAAGAACTTCCTAAAGAGATAAAAAATAAATACAAAGGATGGATTAGTGAATACTTAATAGAAAAATGATCTCAATAATTATAACAGCATTTAAAGAACCAAAAACAATAGGTAAAGCAATAGAATCAATTCTAAAACAAAAAACAAATATTAAATATGAACTTTTAGTATTTGCTCCAGATAAAGAAACTTTAAATGCAGCTAAGAAAATAAAGGATAAAAAATTAAAGATTTATCAAGATGAAGGTAAAGGAAAACCTTCAGCATTAAATATAGCTTTCAAAAAAGCAAAGGGAAATATCCTAATATTAACAGATGGTGATGTGTATATATCAGATAATTCAATCAATGAAATAATAAAACCATTTAAAGATAAAAAAATAGGAGCAGTAAGTGGACGTCCAATGTCTTTAAATCCAAGAAATAATATGTTAGGATATTTTAGTCATTTATTAACAGATGAAGGAGCACATGAAACAAGATTAAAATTAAATAAAGAAAATAAATATCTAATATGTTCAGGATATTTAATGGCAATTAGAAATAAAATAATAAAACAAATTCCAGAAGTTTCTCTAGCTGATGATGCAGTTATAAGTAATTTAATTTACTTAAAGAATTATAAAATAAAATATACTCCAGAAGCAAAAGTCTATGTAAAATTCCCAACAACATTAAGAGATTGGATTAAACAAAAAAGAAGAAGTGCTGGCGGTTATTCACAAATGAAAAAAATAATAAAAAGCAAAGATGAAATGCGTTCTTTCATAAAAGAAAGTAAAGAAGTTTTAAGAGCATTAAAATATCCAAAAACAATTAAAGAAATATATTGGACTCTTATTTTAATAATATTAAGATTATATCTATGGTTAGATATTTTTATAAACATAAAATTAAGAAAACAAAGTTTCTCAAAAATTTGGAATAGAATAGAAAGTACAAAATAAATTAAATTCTTGATTCTAAATTTTGCGCTACTAGCGCCTCCGGCACTACTACTCCGAACACTCGACCATCGTAGTCAAGGATGTCGCCGCCGAGCAAGCCGTTGAGGTAGCCGTCGCCAAGGCACAGCACACGGCCAAGCGGATCTTTCTTATTAAAATCATCACTATGCCAAATACCAATATTATATCCATAAACTTCTCTATGTTTAGCTAAATATTTTTCAGCACCTTCTCTTCCAAGTCCTAAAAATGGAATAGTTTGAGGGTGTTCTAAAGCATCATCAACTTTTATTACTCCTGAACTAGATTGTTTTAAAGTTTCATATGGAATTACAAATACCCTTCCATTTCCGTTTAAAGCTTCAAGTCTGTTAAACTCTTCTTGAGGCATAGGTCCAGCACCATTATTTAATTTACCATCTACAGCATTTCTTATATTTGCTGGATTACTAAAATAATTAGGAATATGAGCATAAACTACAACTTTAGAACCTTGTTTAGTTGTTCCAGTAGCTCTTAAACTAGGAGTTAAAAACCAATTTTTCCATAATTCTTGACTGCCTATTCTTACCTTAGCAAGTTCTGGCATAAATAAAGCTTGATAACCTTCATTACTACATGATTCTAAAGAATCAGCTACTCCATTATTTCCTTGTGAATAAAATATTTTAGTTGGATCTTTTGGAACTTTTTGAAAATAAACTCCACTAGGTACACTCTTTAAAACATCTCTTACAACTTGAATCGTTTGATTTTCCATTTTTGTTTTTACTTAATAATCAATAATAAAATAAAAACATTTAGAATTTATAAAACTTACTATTTATTTATCATTAAAGAGTAATTACTTATATCTCCTAAGAATCCAATTCCATCTAATTTTAAATATCTCTTTTAGCATTTTAAAACTTTCACCAGTAGGAGTAACACCATTATGATCAAAATGGTTCCATTCTACACCAACTTCTTTAATTTTATATCCAAGTTTTTTACTTAAAAATAATATCTCAACATCAAATGCCCAACGTTCAATTCTTTGTTTATTAAAAAGTTTTAAAGCAGCTCCTCTTTTAAACAATTTAAAACCACATTGAGTGTCTTTAACTCCTGGAACAACTAATAAATTAACAAATAAATTAAAAATTCTCCCTAGAAATTTTCTATAACCTAAAGTATTAACTTTAGATTCTTTTAATGCCCTAGAAGCTATAACTAAATCATAATCTCTAATAAAACCAATAAGTTTTCCTAATTCTTCAATTGGAGTAG
The DNA here is from genome assembly GCA_023245565.1 of archaeon. Taxonomy (GTDB): domain Archaea; phylum Nanobdellota; class Nanobdellia; order SCGC-AAA011-G17; family GW2011-AR18; genus JACPCE01. The sequence continues at coordinate 22,090 of JAHFKB010000007.1, read as the reverse complement.
ACATATCAGCATCAGAAAATAAAATATATTTACCTTTAGCTTTTAATACTCCAGTTCTTACAGCATATCCTTTACCATGATTAGGAAAATAATTTACAAGTTTAATATCTTTAAATTTCTTAACAACATCAATAGTTTTATCAGTACTTCCATCATTAACAACAATAATTTCAAAACTATATTTTTGTTTTCTAAAGTATCTCAAACATTCTTCAAGCCTACTTGCTATTCTATTTTGCTCATTATAAGCTGGAATTATTATTGATAAATTTACCATTTTTATAAAAAGTATAAAATAACATAAATATTAAAGTTATTGATATCAAAACTAACAAAACAATTATAACTTGCCATAAATTACTATGGAATTTAACCAATAATAAAATCTCTAATATATCTAATATAAATAAATAATAAACAAAAGAAGTCTTATTTATAGATAAATTATAAAATGATAAAATATAAACATAAGAAAATAAACTCATAACTAAAGCAAATGGAGCTAAATATTTAGTAATATATAAATATTCTTTTCCAAATAAGATTAAAACAACTAATTTAGGAAATAATAAATAAAATAATATTAAACCAACAGAAACTATAGTAACAAGTAATAAAGCTTTTTTTACAAGATTAAAATTAGACTTACCCAAAGCATGTGTTTCAACTACTTTAGGAAATAAAACAAAGACTATTGAAAAAGAAGCAAAAAAAGCAATTCTTCCTAGAATAGCAAAAGCAGCATAATAACCAGAATTAAGTGAATCAAAATAATGTTTAACTAAAATTACATCTAAACTATAAAATAAAGTTAAAGTTAATAAAACAATAAAAACAGGCCAAGAATAACTATAGATTGATTTAGTATTAATATCTTTCTTATAATTTTTAAAATATTTTCTAAGTGAGAAAAAACCACAAGCAAAAGCAGTTATATAAGCAGCAACAATTCCAAATACAGCACCATAAATTCCAAATCCTAAAAATACTAAACCAATTCCAATTAAAAATTTAGTAAAAGATTCAATTACAAAATTTAAACCTAGAATTTTAAAATTCTGTAAGCCCTGCAATATCCCTCTGTCTATAGGCAATAAAAATACAAATGGTACTGCTAAAGCTACAATCCAAAGAAGACTTTTAGGAATATTAAGGAAATCTGCAAGGAAAAAAGAAATAATTAAAAATAAAACAAATAATATTAAACCAACAACTATTAATTTTTTAATAGATTTAAAAAAAAGAGTACTTATACTTTTAATATTTTTCTTAGCTTTGAATTCAGCAACAAATTTAGATAAAGAAGTTTGTATAACATACAAAGGAACTAATAAAATATAAAATAAAGATAAAACAACACCTAAAACACCATAATCACTAGGTCCTAACATTCTTCCAATAACAAAATGATAAAAAAAAGCACCAAGATTCATTATCATTGTTGCTATAAAAAGTATAAAACTATCTCTAATCAAACTATCCTCTTTTGTATATTTTAAAAATTTCTTTAAATAAACCATATTAAAGAGCTAAATAAAATCTGTATTAATATCATAAAGAAAACAATTTGTTTTTCTGTATATTTCCCACTTCTAGCAAATATATGTGGCAAAGAATATATTTTTTCATAATCTACTTTTATTTTTCCATTAATTTCATATCCATAACTATGTGCCTTAAATTTACTTCTAGCTTTTAATATAAACTCAATAAAAAATGGAATTGAACTAATAATCGCAGCTTTTTCTATATTACCTAAAACAGCAATAACTGCAATACTAGCTCCAAGTAAATAAGTTAAAGAATCACCTGGAAATATTTTAGCAGGATACATATTATAATAATAAAATGCTAATAAAGAAAAGAAAATAACCATAGCAATTAAAGCTGCTAAATATCTATTATTAAAATAAGCATAAAATCCTAACATACCAATGTAAACTATTGCCATACTAGCAGCTAAGCCATTATAACCTTCTAACATATTAACCATATTAGAAGCACCCACAACTCCTAAAGGAACTAATAATAATGGATAAAGAATTCCAAATTCAACCCTTCCTAAAATAGGAAAGTGCATAAATGTTGTACCAGCACTAACAACCATTAATGGAATTGCAGCAGTTAAAGTTATCAAGGGTTTTTGCCATTGTCTTAATCCTATAGAACTATCATGAGATTTATTAATTAAAATATCATCTAAAAATCCAACTAAAGTTATTATTAACAAAGAAGTCATTCCAGCAAATAATAACATTAAGTTATGATCATTTATTATAAAATTAGAGCCATCTCCAAAAAAAGTTCTAACAAAAATAAAAGAAAATAATCCAGCAAATATTCCTGCTAATACAGTTAATCCTCCAGAAATAGGAATTAATGGTTTGTCTTTCTTATTCTGGTCTTTAACAATCAAACCAATTTTTCTCAGGTATTTAATCAACCAACTAGTTAATAATAAGACTATAAAAAAACTAATTAATCCATATATTAATATAAAATAATTCATGATTTAAAGACAAAAAAATCAATTAAAAAGGTTTCTATAATAATAAGATTCATAAAATATATAAAAGAATATAAAAAGTTCAAAAATTAACAAATTATATGAAAACAATCCTATTAACATTTGATATAGAAGAATTTCCTGCTAAAGAATTTAATATTCCAATAAATAAAGACGAAGCGTATAAATTGGGGTATGAGGGAACTAAAAAAATTTTAAATATAGTTAAGAAAAATAAAATTAAAATAACCTGTTTTGTAACATATGAATTTGCAAAAAAATATAAAAGAATAGTTAAAGAATTGCAAGATCTAGGTTGTGAAATTGCTTCTCATGGTTTTAATCATAATCATAGATATAATAAAATGAGTGAAAAAGAAGCCTTTAGTAATTTAAAAAAATCTTTAGATGGAATGAAAAAATTAGGTTTCAATGTTAAAGGATTTAGAGCACCACAAATGAGTAAACCAAAATATGAGATAATAGAAAAAGTAGGTTTTATTTATGATAGTTCATTACATCCTGCATGGATTCCAGGTTATTATAACAATCTTTCAGAAACTAGAAAAATTACAATTAAAGGAAAAAATCTAAAAGAAATACCATTATCAGTTGCCCCAATAGTAAGATTCCCTATGGCATGGTTATGGTTTAGAAACTTTGGTTTATTTTACGAAAAATTACTAACAAAAATTAATTTTCTAGATATGAATTTTACTCATATTTATATTCATCCTTGGGAATTAATAGATATAGATAATAAAATAAACAAAAAATATATGTCAAAATTAATATTAAGAAAAACAGGTGATGAATTTATCAAAATAATAGAAGAATATATTAATTGGTGTAAAAATAAAAAATATGAATTTAATACAATAAGTGGATTTTTAAAAAAATGAAAGCAAATGAATACTTTGATTCAGTAGCACAAACTTATAACAAAAATAGAACTTCTGGAATTCATGGGTATTTTGCAAATAAAGAAATGAAATTAATTTTAAAAATGCTTGACGTTAAAAAAAATGAAGAAATTTTAGATGCAGGTTGCGGTTCTGGTTTATATTCTAAAATAATAAAAGATCTTAAAGGAATACCTTATGGTATTGATCTATCAAAAAAAATGATAGAAAATTTAAAGAAAAATAATATTAAAGGCGAAGTAGCAAACTTAGAAAATTTTAATTTAAATAAAAAGTTTGATAAGGTTTTATGTGTGGGTGCATTTGAATTTTTACAAAATCAAGAAAATGCAGTAAAAAGCATTAAGAAACATCTTAAGAAAAATTGTGAATTTATTTTATTATATCCAAGAAGATCTTTATTTGGAATAATATATTTTATGTATCATTTTATATTACATGGGATAAAAATAAAATTATTTAATAAAAAATTAATTAGTTTATTAGAAAAAAATGATTTTAATATTATAGATTTAAAAAAAGCAGACTTATTTACAAATGTAATTAAGGTTAGAATTTATTAAATTCTTTGATAGTTGCTATTAATCCTTGATTAATATTAAAACTAGGATTCCAATTAAAAGCATTTTTAATTTTAGTTATATCTGCAATTATTTTATCAATTTCATTTTTTCTAAAATTAGTATACACAACTTCTAGATGTTTATCTAAAATATTAGAAATGTAAGAAACCATTTCTCCAACACTAATCCCAACACCAGTGCCAACATTAAATATTTCAAAACCAGTTTTAGGAACATAATCTAAAGCTTTAAATAAAACTTCATAAACATCTTTTATATAAATATAATCTCTAACAGAGTGAGGAGAATTTAATTCTATTTTAGTATCTTTTAACGCACCATTAATTAAAGTAGGTATTAAAAAACCACCAGTTTGGCGTCCACCATAAACATTAAATATTCTTAAAGCAATAGATTGTACATTATAATTTTTAGAATAATAATCACAAAGTTGCTCAGATAAATATTTACTTTCTACATATGGATTTTTAGGATTTAAAGAATCAGTTTCATTAGCATAAAAAGAATTTGACCTTTCATAAACTCCTGCTGCAGAAGGAAAAATAACTTTAGCAGCATTTTTCTTAGCAAACTCCAAAACATTGAAAGTACCTAAAAAATTAGTCTGCATTGTAAGAAAAGGATCTCTTAATGAATCTTGAACTGAAGTTTTAGCAGCTAAATGATATATTAAATCAATTTTTTCATCTAAAACTATTGGTTTTGTTATGTCTTCGTTATATTCAATAATAGATAATCCTTTACTCAATAAATATTCTCTAAATCCAAATCCTATAAATCCATTAGAACCTGTAATTAAAACTTTACGAGTATGCATCTTTATTCAACCTAAATAACGAAGAATTATCATCTTCAAATAAATTTTTATATTTTTTAAACCATTCAATAGTCTTAATTAATCCATTTTCAAAATTAATTTTAGGAGTCCATCCAAGTAATTCTTTTGCTTTTTGATTAGAAGCCCTCATTCTCCATATTTCGGTTGGCCTATACTCTAAATCTCCCATTCTCAATTTGGATTTAGAATTTGTAAGTTGATGTATTTTTAATATTAAATCTTTTATAGGAATCTCCTCATCACTACCTAAATTTATTATCTGGCCTAATGCGCTTTTTTTTTCAGCAGCAAGAACAAGTCCATCAATCAAATTAGTTACATAATTAAAATCTCTAGTTTGTTTTCCCCATGTAGCTAGAACATCTTTTCCTAATAAACAATTATTTATAATTTCAGGAATAACTGCTCTAGAACTTTGATAAGGTCCAAAAGCATTAAATGGTCTTATAATTGAAATGGGAGAATTATTCATTTTAATTTTCATTCTACAATATAATTCTCCAGCATATTTTCCAACAGAATAAGGAGAAAGAGGAGAAGGATTAAAATCTTCAGCCCATGGAACCTTTTCTTGAAATCCATAAATCTCTGAAGTTGAAATATAAATAAATTTTTCATAATCATCGTATGCATCAATAACATTTGCAGTACCTTTCGCATTTACATCAAAACTCTCTGAGACATGAGTAAAACTATCTCCAACGTGATTATAAGCAGCCATATGGTATACAATCTGAGGTTCAAATTTCTTTATTTGTTTTAAAGAATCTTGATTCCTAATATCTGCTTCAATAATTTTAACTTTATTCCAAACATCTGCCAATCTTATATTATCAAAAACACTATTATATTTTGTAATTATAGCTACCTCTGCTCCTTGAGAAATTAATCTTTTAACTAAATGAGAAGGTATAAAACCACTTCCACCAGTAACTAAAATCCTTTTATCTTCCATTTTCTGCTTCATTTAAAGTATAAAACTCAATTATATCACTTTCAACAGAACCTCTTTCTAACTCTGTATTAAAAGTCAATTGTTTGCCTTCATAAGAATGAACATAAGCATTTCCACGAGCTATTACATCATCAAAAAACTTAATTAATCCAATAGCATCTTTAGCTTGTCTTAAATCACTAGTTACATACTTTTTCATAATCTGATTATTAGATACAAAAGTCCCTATATAATAATCATAAACTGGTTTTTCTTTAAATGTTAAAACTCTTCCTGAATCATCATAATTTAATATTCCAAAGGGGTTCATAATTTTAGCTTTCACTAAAGTCAAGCCACTATTTTTCGTTCTATGCTCTTCTAATAATTTATCAAAATTTAGATTTGGATTAATAGTATCTCCATAAGTAATTATTGCTTCATCATCAATTTTATTAAATCCTTGATAAATCCTTTCTAACATAGAAGCTTCTTCTCCAGAGTCTACAAAATCAAAATTTAAACCATTAAAATTAATTTTATTTGCATGAAAAAAATCTATAATTTTATCACCTTTATAACCTATACAAAAAATATAATCCTTAATTCCTTTTTTAGAATAAATCTCAACTATATGTTGAATTATTGGTTTTCCAGCAACATGTATTAAAGCCTTAGGTATTACTTCTGTAGCGGGATTTAATCTTACTCCTCTACCACCACACAGTACAATCATTTGAGTCATAACATCTCAGTCATAAAAGGGTATTTAAATTTAATTAATTTAAGATCTATAAATTATAAAGAAAGCTTTATATAGAGGATTTTTTTAATAAAAATATGCCAGAAATTTCGATAACAATGCCAATATACAATGAAGGTAAAACAATATTAAAAACTGTTGACGATTTAGTAATAGAATTACAGAAAAATAAAATTGATTATGAAATAATTATTGTAAATAATGGCTCTAAAGATAACACAGATAAATACATTAAACAATTAATAAAAAAAAATAGGAGATTAAAAAGAGTTTATGTAAAAATAAATCAAGGATATGGTTGGGGAATAATAAATGGATTAAGAACTGCAAAAGGAAAATTCATTGGATATATTGATGGTGACGGCCAAATTAGACCAGAAGATGTTATTTCATGTTTAAACTATTTAAGAAAACATCCTAAAGTGGAATTATGTAAAGGACAAAGAAAAGAAAAACACGGCACAATCCAAAGAAAAATAGTTTCTCATATATTTGATATAATATTTACAAGCCTATTCTTTAAATATATAAAAGATATTAATGCAAAACCAAAAGTTATGAAAAAAGAAACATATGAACTATTAAATTTAAAATCAAAAGAATGGTTTATAGATTCAGAAATTTTAATTAAATGCATAAAAAATAAAGTTAAAATTGGATCAGTAGAAGTAAAAGTTTTAAATAGGTATGAAGGAAAATCAAATGTAAAAACCAGAATAATATTTGATTTTATAATAGATATAATAAAATATAGATTGGGTTTAATTTAGTTAATTTTATACAAACAAAAGTCATTCCTTTTATCAATAAATTTAAAACTACACGAATTAATTTTATCACAAAAATCAGTATAACCAATTACATGTGTTGTATTAAAGTATTTTAAATCTCTTTTAAAATTATCACAATTAGTTAAATCAATTTCAGAAAATTTCTTAATATAATTAGGATCTTTAACTTCAGGATACCAACCAAAAGGAGTAGACAGATTATAATAAATTGGTGCATAAGAATAAACTGCTTTTTCATATAAAGTTATAGGATAATTACCATATAACAAGAAACTTCCATTAAATTCAGAAAATAAACCATCTAAATCAAATTTTAAATTTTTATCAGGAATAACAAAATTAGGAGTATGAATTAAATTAACAGAAATACTAATTAAAGATAATATTATCAGTAAAAAGGGAATAAATTTACTAAGTCTAACAAATAACCTATAATCAATTCCTAAAAAAAATAATATTGAAAAAAACAAAAAGAAAGTTATATATGGATCTGGAAATATATTTCTAAATACAGGAACAAATGGAATTAACCTTAAAAATAAAATTAAAGATAAAATCAAAACTGGAGAATAAAAATATAATACCTTCTTATCTTTATTAACAGATCTCCAATAAAAATAAAACAAAGTAAAGAATATTATAGGAAGTAAAAAAATAGCAATATGACTAAATAATAAATTAGTACTAAAATCCAATATCCAATTTCCTTGTAACATAGAAGGAATACTACTAGATTTAAAAACATTCAAAGCAAAGGGAATAAACCAAAAAGAAATTAATAATAAAGAAGCAATAAAATATAAAATAACATATAATTTCTCTTTTTTATTTTTAACTAAAAATAAACCTAGAAATAATAAAGAAGCTAGAACTCCAACACTCAAATAAGAAAAAATAACTAAACTATAAAGAGGGATAATAAATAAAGAATATCTATCTAAATTTTTATTCATATAATGAATCATTAAAAAAGCAAAGGGAATAAACCAAACCCAAGCAAATAATTCATGTGCTCTTCCCAACCTAATAAAATTACCAATTGAATTTGCAGTTCCAAAAAAGAAAATAAAAAAGGCAATTCTCTGCATTTTAGATAAACTCAATTTATTTCCTAAAAAATAAATAAATAAAAATCCTAAAATAAAAGAGATTATAGTAGTAGTATACAAAGCAATTTTTACATCTCCAAATAAATAATAAAAAGGCAAAGCAAAGAAAAACAAAGCTGGTGAAGTAAAATTAAAAGCAATAAATCCATTATACCAATAAGGACAATAATTATGAAAACCACATACTTTTAAAAAATGCAATTGTGCCATATAAGAACTAACGTCATTAATATAATCAAAAGGAAAATAATAGATAATTTGAGACTGATCTATCAATCTATAGATAAAATAAATAAATAAAATAACTATAGGAAAATATAACCACTTATCATTAATAGTTTTCACAAAATAAAGAAAATTAATTAATTTATAAAATTAATGAATCAAACAGCACCATAGTCTAAATAACCAGTAGAGGTAAAATAATCATATTCAGTTTTATTTACACTAAATCCTTTTGAGTAATTAATCTTCCAAATTTTTATAGGACCGATCCCACGGCCATTATATATAGCTAAAGGAAAACTCTTCTCATCAGTATAAACTAGTTCTATATTTTTATTTTTTTCTTCTAATAAATAATATCTTCCAAATAGTGAATCAGCAACTCTTTTAGAAAGAAATACTAAAGCCCCAACATTACTAACTTGACCATTTTGTATATTTGGTATAATCCTAATACAACCGCCATAATCATAAGATTCAAAATTATATAATCTATCAATATAAACACATTTCATACGTAATTGTATTTGTCCATCTTGTGTGCCTAAAATTATCATAGGCTGCATTATATTATTTCCTATAACTTCACTCTTATCATTATAAATTGGTTGAGCAGGAAGAACAACTCCTAAAATAGGTGTTCCTTTGGGATAAATTTTCCCTTGTAATATTAAATCCTCATCTAAAGGATAATTTCCAGTATAAACTAACAAAGTACCATTTCTAGTATCTTTAGTTAAAGTAGGATTTAAACCCATAAAATTAACAAAAGAATATCTATCAAGACTTTTATCAGAACCTATTAAAGAATAAGCAGGATATTTTCCTATCTCATCACTAACAATTAACAAATAACTTACATTATGAGCATAAAAAAACTTCATAGCAGTCTCATCATTAGGTGTAGTTAATACATGTCTTCCAGTTAAATAATTCCACCATCCAAATAAATTACCACCATCTGTTACAGTTGGTCTTTCAAAACCAGACTGCACCCAATAACCATAATCCCACCAATGATTAAAAACAGCACCTTTAGGAGTATTATCTCTTACCCATTTACCTGCTACTTGCCACTGTTGATTATAACCTGGACCACTAAATTTCACAGAATTATATGAATTAACAGCATCAGTATATACAATTCCTTTAGCAAAAGAAAAAGGACTAAACAAAAACAAGAACAAAAATAATACAGCAATATAATTAACATATTTTAATTTAAGAGATAAAAAATAATCTAAAATAAAAATAAATGTAAAAGAAGAAAATATTACTACAAATGGTGCTAATTCAAAAAATAATCTTATAGCAGTAGTTCCTATAATAACATTAACAAGAGCTATAATTAAAAGAAAAGTATATCTCCAATTAAGATCCATAGTAAAATGTTTACCTTGTTCTTTATATTGATAATAATTTGTAAAATAATAATAAAGAGTATAAATAATCATAATAAGAATTGATCCAAAAAATAAAAATTTAGATAATGTAGATAAACCATTTAATATAGAATTTTGAGAATATTTAGAAAATATAAAAGCAAGTATGCAAACTGAATAAACATAAAACAAATTCTTACCATCTTTAATATCTTTAAATAAATTATATATTAATAAGACTAAACCAATTATAAAAGACCAAAATAAAATTAAACCAAAATTTCCTATCCAATCATCAACAAATACTCTTTTATTCTCAGCCACTGTAGAAGCCCAACGATTAACATATAAACCTGAAGAAAATAAAGTCATAAAACTAGAGATTATATAAGAAATCAAGGAAAATCCAAAAAATATAAGTAAAAATAAAAAACCTATAAAAAAAACTAAAAATAATACAAGAAATCCACGAGGAATTTTAGAAATAAATTTATTAGAAGACAAATAATTACTAATATTTTTATTTTTAAATATAATATAAACAATCAAACTAAAGAAAGCTAAAGTAGCTGGTAAAGCAACACCATAATCTAATAAAAGAAATTTAAAATCAATTCTTCCTAAAATTATAAGTGTTATAAAAGTCCCTAAATACCAAACAGGATATACATATAAATCACTTTTTTTAACTGAATCTAATGTAACATGAAATAAAGTAAACAAAGCAAGCATTACAAAAAATATTCTAACATTTCCTGCAGTACTATAAGCAAGAACACTAGTAAATGCTGCTAATAATCCAAATATAATATTATTTTTAATCTTTTTACAATGCCAGCCAACAATAAAGAAATAAAGCGTCATAAATATAAACATTAATCCTAATATATCATGATCAGAAGATATACTTCTAAATAAAAAAGTTGGTGCAGTAACTAAAAATAAAACAGATAATAAACCAACCCTATAATCAAAGAGTCTTCTAACTAATAAAAATAAAAATATAGAACCAATAACTGTAGCAAATATTGGATAAATAATATCTACATATTGAATGGTTATAGAAGAAATAAAAATATGTAAAAATTTATATAAATACGCGACAAAATAAGAAGTAAATATACCAATACCACTAATATCTGCACCAACAGGAAAATTTCTCATTGTATCAAGAGTAAATAATTTACCATGATCTACAATATATTGAGCATATCTTAAAAATAAAGTAGAATCTAATTCCAAAGAAATATATTCCCCAGTTGTAACATCTTTTAACAATTCTAGATTTTGAATTCTAATATAAACAGCCAGAGATAAAATAATAAATAATAAAATATACTGAATCCAATCTTTATGGTTTTTCAAAAACTTAAAAATCTTCTCTTTTCTAATTTCAAATTCTTTATCCATTTTAAAATATCAAAGGTGTAATAAAAACCTCCACTAATGCACCAATAACTAATAAAATTATAGCAATAGCAATTAACAAAATTGAATCTTTTACAACTATTTTAAGTTTTATTAATCTTACATTTTTATTAACAATTGCCATAGAAATAATACCACCAGCTAAACCAGCAATAAAATATGCACCAACTTCAAAAATACCATGCAACATATATCTTAACAATCCAGCAACAAATAAATTAAAATGATAAGCTATAGAACTAAAACCAAATAATGCAGCAGATTTAGCTAAACCATTTCTAACATAAGTTCCAACAGCAGCACTTATAACAGAAGCATTCCAAGCTAAAATAAATATTGCACCTGCTCCAAAGAAAATAGCAAATAATAAACAAAAGAATAAAACTTTAAGATTATTTGTAAGTACAGATAAAAATAAATCTGATAAAATTACACCACCGCTTACAGGATTACTATTTATATTCTCAATAGTTTTTAATTGTAAACTAAAAACTTTATTAACTAAAGTTTCTGGAGAAAAAATATAAAATAGAGAAAAACCAACTACTAAACCTAAAAATAAATACATCAAAAATCTTATTGATTTACCATGTTCTCTTAATAACCATAACTCTTTATCTGTCCTAAAATCTTGTTGCTCTTCTTCAATTAAAGTAAAATACATTAAAGGAATAGTCATCAAAACAACCAAAAATACCATAACCAAACTTACTTGTTCTGGAAATATCCAAAGACTAAAAGCAACAGCTAATAAAGAAAATACAATTCCAAAGAAGAATAATTTTGATGGAAACCTCTTTGCATCCCAAGGCTTTACTAAATTCTCAAAAACCATAGAAATTTCTAAATTTAACAATTTAAATATGTTTCCAATGAATTCACTAGTTTTAAAAATAGATAATTAAAATAAGATAATATGAAAATAAAATTTATAACTCCATTTTTTTATCCTGTAGAAGGAGGAATGGAAAAACACGTCTTATACTTAAGTGAAGAACTAATAAAATTAGGTCATAAAATAGAAGTTATAACTTCAAACTTAAGCAGAGAAGGGAAATTAGAAAAAACAGATGAAATATACAAAAAAATAAAAATAAAAAGATTAAGTACTTGGTTTAAGATTGGAGATCTTAGTTCTTTTTTCCCAGGATTTTTCAAAGAAGTAAAAAAATCAGATGCAGATATTATTCATATTCATGCTTATAGACACCCACATAATTTAGCTTGTTTAATAACAAAAAAACCAACATTAATAACTACTCACTGGCCAGAATACAAAGGATTAAGAAAAAAATGGTTAGATATCTTTATTATTCTATTTGATAAAACATTAGGAAAATTCTTAATAAATAAATATGATAGAGTTATAGCTGTTGCTAAACCAGAAGTAAAATGGTTGGAAAATAAATTTAAAATTAGAAAAGAAAAAATAGAATTAATTCCAAATGGAATACCAAAGGAGCAACTTAAACAATTTAATGGAAATAATTTTAGAAAAAAATATAATTTTAAATTAAATGAATTATTAATTCTTTATTTTGGAAGGTTACATAAAAGTAAAGGTGTTGACCAAATTATTAAAATTAGTAAATACTTTCCAAATGTAAAATTTATAATAATGGGAAATGGTCCAGAACTAAATAATTTAAAATCAGAAGGTAGAAATATAAAAAATATAAAATTTATTTATGGAAAAATAACAGATAAAGAAAAAATGGAAGCTTTTAATGCTGCTGATATATTCATTCATCCTAGTCATTATGATGCTTTTGGAATAACATTATTAGAAGCATTTTCGCAAAAATGTGCAGTAATAACAACTAACCAAGGCGGCCTTCCATGGGTTGTAGAAAAAGCAGGCCTAATATTCAAAGACAATGATTTAAATGATTTAAAAGAAAAATTATCTTTATTAATAAATAATAACAAATTAAGACTAGAATTACAAGAAAAAGGATATAAAAAAGTGAAAAACTTCACATGGGATAAAATAGCTAGAAAATTAGAATTAGTATATAAAGAATTATTAAATAAGAAAATATAAAAGCTAGAAAATAATAAAATATATATGAATTTAAATAAAATAAAAAATTTCTTAAAAGATAAAACAAATCTAACTATAGTTTTAATTATTTTATTTGGTATATTAGTAAGAATTTATTATTTAATAGTAACCTATGCTCAGCCTTTATGGTGGGATGAAGCTGAATATTTATTAATGGCAAAATATTTTGCTACAGGAATTAGATCTATAGACTTACTAGCTTCTCGTCCTTTACTACTTCCAATAATATTAGCATTTTTTATGAAAATTGGTTTAAATTATGAAATAATATTTAGATTAATAGAAATAGTAATCTCTTCTCTAGGTTTAGTCTTTATTTATCTAAGTACAAAAGAATTATTTAATAAAGAAGTTGGAATAGTTAGTACTTTATTATTGTCTGTTTTTTACTTAAATTTATTTTATACAGAAAGAATACTTCTAGATTCAATAGCCCCAACATTTTGGGTAATTTCAATTTATTTTTTTACAAAAGGATACATAAATAAAAAAGATAATAGAAAATTCTATCTTTCTGCCTTCTTCGGATCTATAGGTATAATGTTTTATAATCAAACTATGGGTATTTTTATATTATATTTAATATTCCTTTTAATAAGTGAAAGATTAAACTTATTTAAAGAAAAAAGATTTTATATTTTTGGACTAATAGCAATAATAACTTTTATACCTAACTTTATATTAAACCAAATATTATATAAAAACCCAATAGAATTTGTAAATACAGGATTAAGTGTTGGTAATTTCAGCACTGCAAATTATTCACAAAATATTTTAATATATTTAAAATATCTTCCATTTTATTTAGGAAATTTATTATTAGCAATCTTCATTATTAGTTTAGTTATATTAGTAATAAAATTTATAATAGGAATTGATTTGATAATAAAGAATCCAAATAATGAAACAAAAAAAGAATTATTTATATTTCTATGGTTATTAATCTCTTTTTTAGTTATAATAAAAATCGTTGGTCACTTTGAAGATAGATATATAATGCCAACATTTATACCTTTATTCATTATTTCTTCCTTAGGGATATATAAAATAAAAGAACAAATTATAAAACCATCAAATAGAAGTGTAATTTACGCAGTAATTATTTTATTATTATTAGTAATTTCATTCACCCAATTAAAAAAAGCAGAAGATATAATAAAACCTAAAGCTGAAAGTTTCAAAGAATTAAAAGAAGCTGGTATTTGGATAAAAGAAAATTCAAATTCAGAGGATAAAATTTTAACAAGTAATACTCCAATCTTATTATATTACTCAGAAAGAAAAATAATTTCATTCCCAGAAAAAGAAGAAGAATTAATATCATTAATTCAAAAAGAAAAACCAAAATACATTTTAATATCTGTGTTTACAGGAAATCCAAATTACATTAACAATGTATTAAAATATAATTATTTAAAACCAATGAAAGTTTATCAATCTGGAAACGCTTTAATACTAGCAGTGTTTGAAATAGAATATAATAAACTACAATAAAATGTTAATAATAGGCTGTTCAAATTCAAGGATTTTAGCAAAAAACATAGCTAAAATTCTAAAGGTAGAATACTCTGAGCTTACAGTAAAAAAATTTCCAGATAGTGAGTTATACATAAAGTTTGAAACTGAGATAAAAAATAAAGAATTAGTTTTCATACAAACATTACATCCAAGTAATGAAGCAATATTAGAATTAATTTTAGCAGCTCACACAGCAAAAGAATTAGAAGCAAAAAAAATAATATTAGTTACTCCTTATCTAGCTTATATAAGACAAGATAAAAGATTTAATCCAGGAGAAGCAGTTTCAAGTAAAATAGTTGGAAAATTATTAGAAATATTTGATAAAGTTATAACAATTGATCCACATTTGCACAGATTTAAATCTCTAAAAGAAGTATTTCACACTCAAACATTAAAATTAACAAGTAATGGATTAATAGAAGAATTCATTGCTAAAAAATTTAAAAATCCAATAATAATTGGCCCTGATGAAGAAAGCTATCAATGGGCAAGAGAGACTGCTTTAGCTATAGGTGCACATGCTGCTATATTTAAGAAAAAAAGATTTTCTTCAACAAAAGTAAGAGTAATTTTAAAATCTCCAATAGATGTAAAAAATAAAGATATTATTATTATAGATGATATAATTTCAACAGGACATACAATATTAGAAGCTATAAAGAATTTAAAAATACATAAACCTAAATCTATAACTGTAATAGGAATACATGGAATATTTGCAGATAAAAAAATTTATCAAGAAATTAAAAAATATTCAACAATTTACACAACAAATACAATAGAAAACCCACATGCTAAAATAGATATTAGTAATTTAATAGCTAATTCTTTAAAATAAAAACCAAACATATTTAAATCATAAAAATACATTATGTTTATGCAAAATAAGAGTCAAGAAGTATTAGATAAAATAAAAGAATTAAGAAATTTAGGATCAGAAACAGAAAAACAATTAGAAAAAGATGGAATGAGTATAACTAATATTTCTAAAGAACAATTATTCAATCACAATATTAAAAATATAATAAGTGCGATCGAAGCTTTATTAAGAAATGAACCTTCAGAAAGACCAATAATGAGATTAGAAAGAGAAATTCCAGATTCCTATAATAATATAACTAAAATGAAAGAAACCCCTCCTGGAAGATTAAATGCAGTTGGTTTAGATAAAATAAAAGATATTATAGACCATCTAGAAAGAGTTTACAGAAGATTATAAAGAACCACAACAATCATTATAAATAAATTCTAAAATTTAATTTCATGATAATTAAAATTCTAGCAATAGCAGATATCTTAGCAATAATTGCTTTATTAGGTTCTAGTTTACTTCCTCAAAATATAATAATATTAATGGGATTATATTTAATAATTAAAGGTTTAGTTTTTACTTTACTATATAGAAATATAATAAGTTTCTTAGATAGTGTTTGTGGATTTTATTTAATATTAGCTGCCTTTAGTTTTGCACACTGGATTCCAACAACAATAGTCCTAATATATCTAGGACAAAAAGCTTTCTTTAGTTTAGTTTAAAATATACATAATAGCAGAACAAAATTTATAAATAAAGTTAACAAACCAAAAGTATGGGAGATTTGGCAAGTGATCATGATGCAGCTATTGAATTAATAGTTGAAGAATATAAAAGATTAGAAAGCCATGGCAAAAATCATGAATTATTAAAATATTTAGAGGGAGTATCTGATGAAGAAATTAAGTATTCTAATGATAACAAAATTAGAGAAGAATTTATAGATAAATATGCTAAAAGAAAAGATACGCCTTATGCAGTAATGCTTACTAATTATTTTATTGATTTAAGGAATGCAGTTGATAGTATTGAAGGGATTGATAGATCACCTCCAAGTTCAAATCAACCTAGTAGAAATTTAGAAGAATTATCCCCAGAAGATGACTTACCTTTCTAATTAAATAAATTTAATAGCTAACAAATAAGCACTTGAGTTCAATATATTATTATGCCAAGCAAATAAAAGTTTATCTTCATCAATTTCATGTTCTTTACCATCGTAAGGATCAACATAATAAAACATATGATCTGAATATCCATTAATAACAATAAAATGTCCTGAACTAGAAGGTTTATTATCAAATAATAAAAAGGAACGCAGAGTTATAATAACTGGAATTTTATTATTTAAAAAACCAATAATATTTTTTTTTGAAGGTTTTCTAAATTCTGCTTTACCATTACTCATTTTCTTATTATAAGTAAAGCAATCAACATCAAAACCAATAGATCTAGCAAATTCAGCAAGTTCGATAGTACTATTTCCATAAGATTTTAATCCTCCAGTAAACTTGCTTATTTCCTTAGAACTGATATTTTTTCCAAAATATTCTAAAACCATTCTCAAAGCAATAAATCCACAATCTAATTTTCCTTCTTGTTTAATTAAGGGAACATTAAGTTTCATGGTATATTTAGAATTTTTAGATTTATATTATTTTAGGTTATAAAAGTCCTTCAGCATATTTGTCAAGGTATAAGAAAATAGGGTTAATTAAAACAATTAGTAGAGGGAAATATAAATTACTTCTCAACCAACCTAGCATCTTTAATATTAAGTAATCCACTAGATCCATCTATAATGACTTCAGAATCTTTAATTTCTATTCTTTTCTTAAACATTGGACAATCTAATACTAAACTTTCATATTCTCCACCCTCTCCAGCAATATTAATCTGAGTCTTATTATTTAATTCAATTAATTTACCTATCAAAACCTTATCTAATTTTTTACCTAAAAAAGACCTATCTAATCCATCAGCTGCAACACGAACTAATATAACCTCAAAGTTATTAGAAATAATTTGGTTTAATAAAACTAATTGATCTTTATGCCATAAAGGTGCAAAAACTTTTAATCCTAATTTAGTAGCTATTATCTGAAATCTTTCTCTTTGATAATTAGAAAATAAAGCACCTAAAACTATTCCTTCAATAAAATATTTTCTCTTAGCCTCAAGTAATGCCAACTCTAAATCTAATAATTCATTTTCTTTCTCTCCAAAACTATCTTGCATTATTAAAGGAATATCTAAAGCTTCAGCTTGTAGTTTAACAATATCAATATTTGGAGTATGATACATATAAGAGTCTTTATTTTTACTCTTAATTGTAACCAAACATCTAATATCATAATTTTGTTTTTTCATAATATACATAGCATAACAACTATCTTTACCAGAACTAAATAAAGAAGCTAATTTCACATTTCCTTCATCAAAAAAATTAACTAAATAATCAGATTTACTTTTCCCTTTGCTTAATTTATCTATGGCTTTTAGAAAACCACTTCCATACTGTGCAGCAACTTTTTTCCTAAAAGAATATTCTTTATTTAAACCTAAATCACAAGCAACTTCTCTTAATATAAGTTTATTATCTTCATCATTAATTTTATACTTCCCATCTATAGATAAAGCAAAATTTATTAAATCTAGATCTAAAAAAGGAACTCTTAACTCTATATTGTTATACATAGTAACAACATCATCTCTATACAAATCTTTTTCATAAATATTTAATAATCCATAATAACATTCTTTATTAAGATCCACACTTCTATTATGTCTTTCATATCCAGCAAATAGTTCTTCACTTCCTAAACCAGAAAGAATAACTTTAACTCCATCTTCCTTAGCTTTTTTACAAGAAAAATAAAATGGCAAAGCAACAGAAACTTTAGTAACATTATTAGACTCAATTAATTTACAAACATTTCCCAATTCTTTTTCAATATCTTCTAATCTAACTTTAATGACTTCTAAATCTAAATCTAATTCTTTAGCAATTTTTTCAGCATAAAATAAATCTTTAGTTTCTCCAACACCTTCAGCACAACAAAAATAACATTTAAAATCTAATCCAAGTTCTTTCAAAATAAAAGCAATTATAGTTGAATCTATTCCACCAGAAAATAATAATCCAAATTTAACATCAGGTATTCTCTTAGTAATTGCATTAGTTAAATATCCTATAAGTTCTTTTTTTAAATCTTTATAATCTAATTTACTTAAAGAAGGAAAACCAAATTCTCTATTAATTATTTCTGATTTCTTTTCTTTAATATCATAAATTAATAATTCTCTAGGATTTAATTCAAATACCTCATTACAATTTAAATCTCTTAAAACTTTTCTCTCAGAGGCAAAAACAAATCCATTTTCTAAACTATACCAAATAGGTTTAACACCAATTAAATCTCTAAATAAATAAATTTTATTATTTTTAAAATAAACTCCAGAATAATCTCCATCAATTAATTCTAAAGTTTTTTCAACACCATAATTCTCTAATAATAAAAAAAATAATTCAGCATCATTTCTAGCATTTAAATTATATTTATTATCTAATTCTTCCCAATTATAAATCTCACAATTTATAGCAAAAACACCTTTACCAATAAAAGGCTGTTTAATATTACTAACAACAGAATGCAAACAATGTCCTATAAATAAGTTATCTTTTTCAAAAAATCCTTCACCATCTAAACCTCTATATTTTATTAAATTTAATCCTTTTCTAGTTAATTCAGAACCATTCTCTCTACCATAAACTCCAACTATTCCACACATATTAAAATCAAATCAAAAAACTTTATAAACTATATAGAGAATAATAAGTTTATAAAAAAGAGTTAAAATGAAGTTTAAAGCAAAAATCTTACATATAGCAACAAGAGGAACATTAATAGCAATTCTAAACAAAATTGATACAGAAAAATTAGATCTTACAACATTAGACAGAATAAAAATAAAAAGAGGAAATAAAACTGAAGTAGTTGCTATAGATATTGCTTATGGTAAAAAAGAAGTAAGTCCTGGACAAATTGGATTATTCATAGATGTTGCTGATGAATTAAAAATAAAAGAAAATGATGAATTAGAAGTCTCTTTAGAACCAAAACCACAATCTTTACAATATATAAAAAATAAATTAGATAAAAAAGAATTAAGCAAAACAGAAATTAATGCAATAATTAAAGACCTAGTTTCAAATAGATTAACTGAAATAGAAACAACTTATTTTGTTTCTGGATGTTATGTTAATAAAATGACTTTAGATGAGTCTGCTTATCTTGCACAAGCAATTGTTGACAATGGTGGAAAATTAAGCTTTAATAAAAAACCAGTAGTTGGAAAACATTGTATTGGTGGTATTTCTGGAAATCGTACAACCTCTATAGTAATTCCAATAGTAGCAGCTGCAGGATTAACAATTCCAAAGACATCAACAAGGTCAATTACTAGTCCAGCAGGAACTGCAGACACAATGGAAGTTTTAGCTCCAGTATCTCATTCAAAAGAAAAAATAATTCAGATAGTAAATAAAACAGGAGCTTGTATGGTCTGGGGTGGAACCCAAGATCTTGCATCTGCTGATGATAAATTAATAAAATTAGAAAAAACATTAAGCTTAGATCCAGAAGGTTTTTTACTTGCAAGCATTTTAGCTAAAAAATCATCAGAAGATTGTTCTCATGTCTTAATAGATATTCCAATTGGTAAAGAAGCAAAAATAAAAGATAGTAAAAAAGCAAAAGACCTAGCTAAAAAATTTATAATTTTAGGTGATAAATTAAAAATGAAAATAAAAGTTATAATAACTGATGGTTCTCAGCCAATAGGAAAGGGAATAGGTCCAGCTCTTGAAGCAAGAGACTTATTATTAGTATTGCAAAATAAACCTGCTCCTGAAGATCTTAAGAAAAAATCTATTTTCATGGCTGGAATGATATTTGAAATGGCTGATATTAAAGAAGGAATAAAAAAAGCTCAAGAAATTTTAGAATCAGGTAAAGCTTATAAAAAAATGCAAGAAATAATAAAAGCTCAAGGTGGAAATCCAAACATTCAACCAGAAAATATTAAAGTTGGAGAATATACACACACTATAAAATCAAATAAAGATGGTAAAGTTAATTATTTAAGTAATAATTTAGTAACTAAGATTGCAAAAACTTCTGGTGCTCCTCAAGATAAAGGTGCTGGAATTTATTTACATAAAAAATTAAATGATAAAGTTAAGAAAAATGAACCTTTATTTACAATATATGCAGAAAGCAAAGATAAATTAAATTTTGCATTAAAAGAAAATATAAATGATATTATAAAAATTGATTAAAATAGAATTTACTTACCAAACCTAGTTTCTAAATTTTCTGAAACTACTTGCGTCCCCAGCGCTACACCGAACACCTGACCATCGTTATCAAGGTTGCCGTTGCCGTCTAAGCCGTTGCTGAAGCCAAGGTACAGCACACGACCAAGTGGATCTTTCTTATTAAAATCATCAGAATGCCAAATACCAATTATACTACCACAAACTTGTTTATGCTTAGCTAAATAAGCTTTAGCTTTATCTACCCCGCCTAAAAATGGAATAGTTTGAGGATGATCTAATGCATCATCAACACTAATTACTCCTGAACTAGATCCTTTCAGTGTTTTATAAGGAACTAAAAATACTCTCTCATTTCCATTTAAAGATTCAAGTCTATTAAATTCTTCTTGAGAGATGAAACCAGCACCATTTACTAATTTTCCTTCTTCTACAACATTTCTAATATTTTCAAGTCTATTAAAATCTGTAGGCATATGAACATAAAGAGAAATTCTACTTCCTTGTTTAGTAGTTCCTGTAACTCTTAAACTTGGAGTTAAATACCATTTAGTTAATACTTTAGAACCTTGTTCTGCTCCAACTCTAGTTAAAGCTAATTCTGGAATGTATAAAGCTTCATATCCTGCTTTAGCACAGTTTGCTAAAGCATCACTAACTCCATGTTTTCCTTTAGAATAAAATACTTGAATTAGTTCTTTTGGTGTTTTAGCATAAACTCCTTTTAGAGCTTTTTGATTATATATTCCTTCTGGTGCATTTCTTAATGCTTTTTGTGCTGCTTCTATTGTTTGATTATTCATTTTATCTTTTTACCTAATAATTTTAATATAAATTATAAATTTTGGATACTTATAAAACTTTCTATT
>JAHFKB010000038.1 GCA_023245565.1 archaeon | reverse complement strand
GATGTTTATTATTTTTCAAATAAAAGAAAATTAAAAGTTAAAGAATTAAAAGAAGGAATTGTTATGGGAACTACTGCTGCTTTATTATTAAAAGCTAAAGATTTTCCAGTAACTTGTTTATTTGCTGAAGCACATTCACAATTACCTGATTCAGAATCAGCAGCTAAAATTGTTGAAGCATTAAATGGTTATTTAAATCTTAAAGTTGATTATAAACCATTAATAGATGCTGCAAGAAAATTTGAAGCTAATTTAAGACAATATATGGAAAAAACTAAAGTAATGACTCAATCTAAGAATGATAAAACTTTGAAAGACATTGGTTATATTGGTTAATTATTACTTAATTTCATAAAATTTCTTATACCAAGGTTTTTTACTCTCCGCTTCTTTTTCCTTGATTAATTTTTCTTTAATAATATACAATTGTTTAACTATGTATTTGGATGTTTCATCAACTTCAGAAATTAAGTTATTTGTTTTTTCCAATACTACTGAATATCCTTTTTCCGCAAACTTTTCTTCTCCTAAATTAGATTCTAAACCTTTCAAAGCTGCAACAATTGGAGAAATATTATATTTATTAAAATACTTAACTTCTTTAACTGCCTTATTAACTTCACCTTTAATTTCATGATCTATCCTCTCCTGAAAATTCCAAGGATATAAATCATTATTCTTATTGTTGGCAAAGTTATTAATCTCACTTTCACATTTACCGCTGTCAACATATGCCCTTATCTCATTTAAATTCGCGTAGTATGTTTTTGTCAGTTTTATCTCATTTAGTGCATCATCAAATAATCCTGGAGTGAGTAATTCATGAAGAACAGAATTAAGTACATTAGGAATTTCTTTATTACTTATATATTGTAAAGAAGTATTAGATACTATTCCATCTACATATCTTTCTATAGTGTTAAAAGCACCATGTCTTCCTTTTATTGCTTCTTTTACTTCCAAAGCAATTTCTGATACAGATTTATCTATACCTAAAAGTAATTCTATTCCAGCATTAAGATGATCTGATTTAATGTATCTATCTCTTTTATTATATTCTGACAGTAATGAATGCTTACCACATAAGAAGAATTTGCTTACCTCCTCTACAACTTTTGGAATATCCTTGCATTTACTTGCGGCTTCTAATAATTCAGGTGTCGGTTCATAATATATTTCTAAAGAAGAACCAAACCCACTTCCTTCTATTCTTTCTTCTTTTCCTAAATGAATTATTTCCACTATAACTCTTTCTTCTAAATCTTTCTTTACTTTTGCTTCAAGTTCAAAATCATGAAGGGCTTTTATTAAATGATTCGCCCCTTTATTATCACCAATTACAGTGCTAATAGCCTCCCCAATATATCCTACTTTAGCCATTACATTAAATTGTTTAGAAGGAGTTTCATACCCTAATATAGGTACTCTATCTTTGATAGCTTTATACACCAAATATTCTTCAGGTGTTACTGGTTTTCTAGTATTTTCTTTCATTTTTAATCTCATTATTATATTAGAATACAATAAAAATATATAAAATATCTTACTAATAATTTTATCAAAATAACAATATTTATATATTAATTGTAATTATAATAAATAATGATATACAAATTAGATTCAAAAGATAAAAGGATATTACACGAGTTAGATTACAATGCTAGGCAGTCAAATAACCAGATAGGAAAAAAAGTTAAGTTGAGTAAAGAAGTTATTAAGTATAGGGTTGATAGAATGATTGAAAATGGAATTATTATAAGATTTCATACTATTATTAATTATTTTAAATTAGGTATAATAAAATATAAATTATATTTAAGATTAACAAATACTGATAAAAATAAAATAGAAGAAATAGTTCAATATTTTAATGAAAATAAAAAAACAGAATGGGTTGCTGTATTAACAGGAAGATGGGATATTATTATAGGATTTTTAGTACATAACGTCAATGAATTTGATGATGAAGTTCAGACCGTTCTTAATAAATTCTCTAATTATATACAAGAAAAAGCAGTAACAACAACAGTATATTTGGTTCATAGTTATAGATCATTCTTAAAAAATGAAAATAAAGAAATTGAAAGAATAGTTTACCATACAAGCAAAGACAAACAGGAAAACATAGATGAAATAGATAATAATATATTAAGAATATTGACTAATAATGGAAGATTACCAATAACAGAAATAGCTAACAAACTAAAATTAACACCTAGAATAATTCAATATCGTGTAAAAGAGCTGGAAAAAAAGAAAATTATATTAGCATATAAAGTACATATTGAACCAAAAGCATTGGAAAAAATATTCTGTAAGGTAATTTTATATTTAGGAAATATAACACAAAATAGATTAAAAACTTTAATTAATTATGTTTCTTCATTAGATGGAGTAATTTGGCCACAAAGAGTAATGGGAAGTTGGGATCTAGAAATAGATTTTGAAATAGATAATTATGATAAATTCCAAGCAATAATTTTAGATTTAAAAGAAAAATTTTCAGATATAATAAAAAATCATGAATTCTGCATAGTTTCTAAAGAGTATAAATTAGATTTATATCCTAATTCTGACAGAACATATAAATAATTAAGAAATATTTTGCTTAATTTTAATAATATCAATAAGTTTATATAAGATTATTTTTAAAATAATTATATGGATATAGAAATTTGTACTTTAAGCGGTTATAATGATGTTGGAAGAAACATGACTGCTGTTAGGGTTGGAAATGAAGTAGTTATTCTTGATATGGGTGTAAGTATTCAAGCAATTTCAACTTATGAGAAAGAAGAAGGTTCTACAAAATTATTATCAGCAAATGAATTAATGAATATAAAGGCAATTCCAGATGATAGAAAAATAGAAGATTGGAAACCTTTAGTTAAAGCAATAGTTTTAGGTCATGGACATTATGATCATGTAGCTGCTGTTCAATTTTTAGCTGGAAAATATAAATGTCCAATAATTGGATCTGCTTATACATTAGAAGTTTTAAAATCAATATTAAGAGATGATGATATAAAATTACCAAATAAATTTACTTCTGTAGAAAGAGATGAAGTCATTAAAATCTCTGAGAATATAAAAATAGAATTAATTTCTATGTCTCATTCAACATTACAATGTGCTATGGTTGCAGTTCATACTCCTAAAGGTTTAATATTATATGCTAATGATTTTAAATTTGATAATGATCCTGTTCTAGGAGACAAACCTAATTTTAAAAGATTAAATGAAATAGGAAAAGATGGAAATTTATTAGCTCTTATTGTAGAATGTATTAATGGATTAGTTGAAGGTAAAACTCCTAGTGAGAAAGTTGCTAGAGAATTAGTAAAAAATGTTTTATTAGAAATTGATGCAAAAGATAAAGCTATCTTTGTTACAACATTTGCTTCTAATATAGCTAGAATAAAAAGCATTATAGAATTTGGGAAAAAATTAAAAAGAAAAATTGTTATTTTAGGAAGAAGCATGTCTAAATTTAATGAAGCTGCAGAAAATCTAAAATTGGTTCAATTTTCTAGAGATGCAGAAATTATTGGATATGGTGGAGCTAGAAGAAGAAAATTAAAAGAAATAGATCAAAATAGAGGTAAATATTTAGTTATAACAACAGGATCGCAAGGAGAACCAGGATCTGTTTTAGATAAGATTGTTACAAAACAATTACCTTTTATTTTTAGAGAGGGAGATTTTGTATTATTTTCTTGCAGAACAATTCCTGTTCCTAGTAATATTATTAATAGGGCTAATTTAGAAAATATGCTTAAATTACATAAAGTTAAAATATTTACTGATTTACATGCTTCTGGACATGCAAGCAAAGAAGATATTAGAGAATTTTTTAACATGGTAAAACCAAAAAATATAATTCCTTCTCAAGGTAATTCTGAAATGGAAAATTCTGTTGCTAAATTAGCTGAAGAATTAGGATATAAATTAGGAAATAATATTCATTTAGTTACTGATGGACAGAGATTAAAATTTTAGAAATTTACTCTCTATATTTATGATCAAAAACAATCTTTTCCAAATATAATTCTTTTAATTTTTCAGAGTAAGAAAAAATTATTCTTAGTTTTCCTATTCTAATTCTACAACTCCCTTTCAAGTCATAACTTAGATGTTTATATCTTACTGGGTCAAGAGAAACTTCTTCTATTTTATTCTTTACCCTACTCTTAATACTACTATCTAATTTTTGGAAGTCTTTTGAGAATTCTTTTGTAGGTAGTATTTTATAATTTATCCCATTCATCAAAATCCCTTTTTTGAATTTGTTCTTTTGCCTTATTATAAGATTTCATAAATTTTAAATCAGACATTAATTCAATAGACTCAACAATAGAATCAAACTCTTCTTTGACTCTTACTAAGTCATCTACAGCTTGTTTGTTAATAGTTATTGTTTCCATATTAATTATGAGGAAAATAAGTTTATATAACTTTCGCCTAGAAATTCAGATTTTAGAAACTATCAAATGGAATATGTTTATGATATGACATTTCAAATAATGGCAATATATCTATGTTCTTTATTAATTCTGGAAAAGTATTTCTAAGTTTAGTTATATATTCTTTTAATTCTAAATTGTTTTTATTAAAAACTGTTAGGAAATAATTATATTCTCCTATAACTTTACATGCGTAAGTATTATTTTTATCAAATTGAAAAAATGTTTGGAGTTTTTTATCTACTTCTGAACTTTGTGTATTTGTTTTTATTAATAAAGAACTTATTTGTAAATCTAATTTACCTAAGTCTATCATTGTTCTAAATCCTAATATTATTTTTTTAGAAATTAGTTTTTTTATTCTTTCTCTAATTGCAACTTCTGTTATTTTTATTTTTTCTGATAATTTTGGACTTGTAATTGTTGCGTCTTTTCCTAATGCAATTATTAATTTTTTATCAATTTCGTCTATACTTTCTTTTTTTATTAAATCAAGTTCTGTTATAGTGTTATTAAATTCTTCATTTTCTTTAAATAATGGTTTAAAAGAATCTCTTAATTCTTTAATCATTGTTAATACTGTCATATTTGTTTTATTTTTTCCAAAAATATCATTTATTATATCTATAGACTTAGAAAATTCATTTAAGTTATTTACATTAATTCCTATAATGAAATCAAAAGTTCCACCGCATTTTTCTATATAATAAAATGTTGAACTCTTTTTTAATGAATTAATTATTTCTTTTTCTTTATCTTCTGTTAAACTCACTACTTGAATAAGAACTATATAACCACCATAAATAAAATTCTTAAGATTTATTCTTGCTTGATAACCTGTTATTATTCCTAATTCTTCTAATTTTTTTATTCTATAATCAAATACTTCTCTTGAGATTTTAATTTTCTTAGCTAAAAAACTATGGGAATCTCTTGCATTTTCTGAAATTTGATTTAGTATTTTTTTATCTATATTATCCATATTTACAAATAGTAATATAATAAACTTAAATACTTTTCTTTTGTAAAATATATAGTAAGAAGTTATTTATATAGTAATAAATTACTTGCTCAATGGGAAAAATATCATTATCAGAAATATTAAGAAGAAATAGATTTTCACCTATTCATCCAAAGAATAGAGAGAGAAAACTTGAAAAATATGTTAAAGATCAATCCTTAATAGTTGCAAAAAGTATATCTGAATATTTTAATTCTGTAAGTTATGAAAGAGAATTAGATATAATAAGTGAGATTTATTATGGTGGTGGAGATAATTTTAGAGATGAAAATGTTGGATTATATGCTAGATTAAAGAGAGGTTATAGATATTTTAAACTTCCAGATGATGTTGATTTAATTAATTGTAGATTGGCTGTACATCAGGCTTTAAATTTACCTGTTAAAGAAAAATGGGGTAGCTTTATTCCAGATACACAACTAAAATTTGGTTTTGGTTATCAAGAGGGATTTTTATTTAAAGATAAAGAAAAAATGTTTAGAGAGCTAGCTATAAAATACAAGTTGTAACTTCTTCTTTGTCATTAATGTAAAACATATCATATAGCATAATTAAGTATAAAAATATTCTAAATTTTTATATTCTATGAAATTTGCTCATCTTAGTGACTGCCATATTGGTGGATGGAGAGAAGATACATTAAGAGATGTTAATCTGAAAAGTTTTGAAAAAGCAATAGACATTTGTATAGAAGAATATGTTGGTTTTGTAATTATAGCAGGTGATTTATTTGATACAGCTTTACCTTCAATAGAAATTCTAAAACAAACTGCTAAAATACTAAGTAAATTAAAAGAATATGATATTCCTGTTTATTTAATTCCTGGATCTCATGATTTTTCTGCATCTGGTAAGACTATGCTAGATGTTTTGGAAAATTCTGGTTTAGTAATAAATGTTATGAAATTTTTAGATGGAAAATTGCAATTTACTACAGATAGAACTGGTGTTAAATTAACTGGAATGTATGGAAAAAAAGGAGGTTTAGAAACTTCTGACTATGCTGTTTTGGAAAAAGAACATTTGGAAAAAGAAGAAGGATTTAAAATATTTTTATTTCATACTTTATTAAATGAATTAAAGCCTAATGAATTTGAGATGATTGAAGCTTCTCCTATTTCTATATTACCTAGGGGATTTAATTATTATGCTGGAGGACATCCTCATTTTGTATATAGTAAATATCATGAAGGGTATGGTGTTTTAAGTTATCCTGGACCATTATATCCAAATAATTTTCAAGAATTAGAAAAATTAAAACATGGTGGATTTTTTATTATAAATGTAAATGGAAATAGTGTTGAGACAAAACATATTCCTTTAAAAATTGTTGATATTTTATCTTACTTTATTAATGCAGAAGATAAAGATCCAAAAGATATAGAAGAGGAAATAATCAATAAGGTTCAAGATTATAAAAATAAAATTATTACTTTAAGAATTGAAGGTTGTTTAAAATCTGGTAAATTAAGTGATATTAATTTTAAAAAATTATTTGATAATTTTAGTGAAGCTTATTTTATTTTAAAAAATACAAATAAATTAACAACTAAGGAATTTAAAGAATTAGATGTAGACTTAAGAGGTGTTGAAGATATAGAATTTTCTTTAATAAAAGAAAACTCAAAAGAAGCTTTTTTTGATGAGAGTAAAATTTTAGAATTTATTAATGTTTTAGATAAAGAAAAATTAGAAGGAGAAAAAAGTGCAGATTTTGAGAATAGAGTTATAAGAGATATTGATAAATTAATTGGATTGTAAAATGTTATTAAAAAAACTAAGATTAAGAAATATAAGAAGTTATATTGATGAAGAAATGGTTTTTTCAGAAGGAATTATATTACTTTCAGGAGATATTGGGTCTGGTAAAAGTACAACTTTATTAGCAATAGATTTTGCTTTATTTGGAATTAGAAGAGGAGAATTATCTGGCGGTGCATTATTGAGAAATGGTGCTGTTGATGGCTATGTAAGTCTGAATTTTTTAATTGGTGAGAAAAATATTCATATTAAAAGAACTTTAAAAAAAAGTTCTACTGGAATAGTTCAAGATTCTGGTTATTTAACAATAAATGATGTTACACAAGAATTAACACCTCTGGAATTAAAACAAAGAATTTTAGAAATTCTAAATTATCCTGCTGAAATGTTAACTAAAAAATTATTAATTTATAGATATACTGTTTATACTCCTCAAGAAGAAATGAAATTAATACTTCTTGGAGAGAAAGAAAATAGAATAGAGACTTTAAGAAAAGTCTTTAATATTGAAAAATATAAAAGGGTAAAAGAAAATTCAAAAATAGTTTTAAGTGAAGTTAAACAAAAGAAAAAAGAATTTAATTTAATTACTTTAGATTTAGATAGTAAAAGACTAAAAGATAAAGAAAAATATATAGAATTAGTAAAAGTAAAAGAACAAGTTGAATTGAATAAAAAAAGATTAGAACATTTAACTGCTTCAGTAATTTTAAAAAAACAAGAAATTTCTGAATCTGAGAAAGAAATTATAAAACTAAATGAAACTAAAAGAGAATTTGAAGTTTTGAAAAATACTTTAAAATCTAAAGAAGATTTAGAATTAAGAATATTAAATCAGATAAATATTTTAGAATCTCAAATATTAGAATTAAATTCTAGTATTAAAAATGATGTTGTTGAAAATATAAAAGATAAAATTATTGAAAATGAAAAATTATTAGATTCTTTAGATAAAGAATTAAGAGAAATACTTAATAAAAAAGTAGAATCTAGAAGTAAAAAGTATTCTAGTGAAGATATTAAATCTAAAATTTTAAAATTAGATTTTTGTCCATTATGTAATCAAAATGTTTCTTTAGAGCACAAACATAGTGTAGAACAAAAAGAAGATGAATTAATTAATAAACTAAACTTAGATCTAGAATTATTTATTAAAAAAGAAGATGAATTATTATTAAAGATTAAAAATTTAAAAGAATTACTACAACTTTATAAAAATCAAGATAGAGAATTTGAAATTTCTAAAGTAAAATTATTAGAAGTTCGAAAGAAAAATGACTTAATTAAAAATTTAAAGAAAGAACTAGGTGATTTAGATTTAATTATAAAAGATTG
>JAHFKB010000006.1:17112-36456 GCA_023245565.1 archaeon | reverse complement strand
TTACTTTCAGTTCCACTTAATTCTTCTTGTAATTGCATAAAATTTTCACTTGCTTGTAATTTAGGATAATTTTCAGCAACAGCAAATATTGTTTTTAATGCACCAGCTAATTGTCCCTCAGCTTTAGCTTTATCTCCTAATCCCTTAGCATTCATAAAAGAAGTTCTAGCTTTTGTTATTTCTGTTAATGTTTCTTTTTCATGTTTCATATATCCTTTAACAGCTTCCATTAAATTAGGAATTAAATCAAATCTTCTTTTTAATTGTACATCTATTTGTGATAAAGCATTATCAGCTCTATTTCTTAATCTAACAAAAGAATTATAACTTAAAATAAACCATAATATTAAAATAACTACAACAATAATTAATATCCACAAAGCTAAACCTAATGCCATAATAATACAACTGTTAAAAAGTTTATAAACTTTGTGGAAGATCAGTCAAAAACTTTAATAATCATAAAAATATTTTAATAAAATGAATAAATTCAATAAAGTAATATTCTGGTGTGAATTTCCAAAAGAAGTAGATTGGAAAAAATTTAATAAAATAATTAATTTTAAAATAAGCGTTTTTATAGCTGCAAAATCAAAAAAAGAATTTTTTTACTGGAAATCAAAAATAAAATCAAAATATGTTGATGTTGGTGTATGGCCCATACTAAGTAAAAAAGATGGTTATTGGTTTTCAGGTTTTTGTTCTAAAAAAAGCATTGATAAATTATTTTATTTCAAAGATCTAAAAATAAAAATAGACTTAGAACCACCAATTATAGACATAAAATACAATATATACAACATATTAAAATTTTATGGCAGATTATTATTGACAAAAAAATCTAAAAATAATGATTATCTTAATGAGAGAATTATAAAACTAGATAAAAATTCAGAAATAATTCTAAGTGGTTTACCATTACCAAGTTTTATCTCGAAAATTTATGGAGATAGCTTAAAAAACAATGGAAATTTTTATAGGAACTATTTTATTTACTCAACATTAATGCCTAAATTTTTAAGCCCATTAACTAATATTTATTATACTTGGTTCATAAAGAAATCAATTAGAATTTATAAAGAAAAAGTAATGTTTGCTATAGGGTGTATAGGTCATGGAATATTTTATAGTGAACCAATATACAAAAACATAAATGAATTTGATAAAGATATGAAGTTTTTACTAAAAAACAATGTTAAAAATATAGTAATATTTGAATTAGCTGGCCTAATGAATAGAGATAATCCAGAATTATGGCTAGATAAAATAAAAAGTTATAAAAGTTAGAGAAAATAAAAATGCAAATAAGTTTTTTTGAGGAATTCCCAAATTCTACCAATTTAAATAAATTAGACTTAATTAAATTCCCAACAAAATTATATTTAGCAGAATACAATATAGAAGGTTATAAACAATATAAAAAAGAATTACAAATTAAATATAAAAATTTAAAAGAAGTTATTTGGTGGCCAATATTAAATATTGATGAAGGTTATTGGTTATCTCCTTGGTCTAAAAGAAGAGCATTACTAAGACTCTTTCACCAATTATTAAATGAAAAAATTTCAATATTATGGGATGCAGAATTTCCAAAGAAAAGATCTTTGATTTACTGGCAGTTTTTTAAATCATTTAAAAATAAAAGATTAATTAAAGAATTTTTCAAAAGATATAAAGGCCAGATTTATACAGCAGAATATTTTACAAATAATAAAATAATGCATAAATTTTTAGAATATAATTGTTTATTCTTTGATCCAAATAAATACCACAATATAAAAATAAAAATGTTATATTCTTCTATGCACACTTGGTTGAATGAAGAAAATCTAGAAAATGAAATAAAAAAATATAAGCAAGAATATAAAAATAATTTCATCATTGCTTTAGGTTTATTAAATAAAGGAATAAATAATAATGAAAAATTAATTTCTAAAGAGAATCTAAAAAAAGATTTAGATATTTGTAAGAAATTAAAAGTTAAAGAAGTAGTAATTTATGGATTAAAAGGATTAGACAAAGAATATTTAGAAATTATAAATAAATTTATTTAATGATGCATGTATATTTCACAAGTAGCTGCTAAAGAACCTGTAGTCAATAATGTAGCTAAAAAAACTTTTTCTCTTGCATTTAATTTACTAATAAAATTAGGTAATCTTTTAGAAGTCTCAACACCAATAAGATCTTTATATGTTTCAATAGCATAACCAATAGCAGCAGCAGTTGTAACCCCTATAGTTATTCCAGTAGCACTACCCATTAATATTTCTTTCAAGTCTCTACAACCAGCTAAATAATAAAATGTTGGTGCAACAGCAAGATTAAAAACAAAACCGTAAAGAGTATCATAAAATTGAATTTTAGATTCACTATCCCCTGAATTAACATTAAACTTTTCCCTAAATTTATCCCTTCCTCTACTATATAATGTTCCAATGCCAAGATAAACAGCAGCAATACCTATAACCCTTGCTCTAATAGAATCATTATTATCCATACCAATAAGTATGGTTTCTAAACCTGCAAACACAGGAGTGATAAAAGACACTATTGCAGTATTTTCAGCAACATATTTGGTTAAATTTTTACCCATTGGGAAAAGCAAGAAGAAATTATTATAAAGTTATCTGTAAAAAATTATCTATTTTAGATTTTTACCAAATTCTTTTATTTTATCTAATAAACTTTTTTTCTCTTCAGTTTTCCTAAGCTGTTCAAATAATTTTTTTTGTTCTTTACTTAAATGTTTAGGAGTAATAATATTTATTATAACATATAAATCTCCTCTTCCATATCCATCTAAATAAGGAACTCCCTCACCCTTTAATCTAAATCTAGTTCCACTCTGAGTTCCATTTGGAATTTTTATACCAATTTCTTTTTCTAAAGTTGGAATTTTTATTTCATCACCTAAAGAAGCTTGACTAAAACTTATTGGAACATTTAAGTATAAATCATTTTCTTCTCTTTCAAATATATCGCTGTCTCTAACTTTTAATACAACATATAAATCCCCATGTCCACTGCCCCTAATTCCAGCTTCTCCAGCTCTAGAAATTCTTAATTTAGCTTCGTTATAAGCACCACCAGGAACTTTAACTTTTATATTTTTATTTTTTGTTTTTCTACCAGTAGCATTACATTCTTTACATTTAATTTTTATTTTTTTCCCTTCTCCTCCGCATTCTTCACAAGCACTAACTTGAGCAAAAGTTCCAAAAGGAGTTCTTCTACTATATCTTACTTGTCCAGTACCCTTACAATTACCACAAGTATCAAATTTTCCATCTTTGCTTCCACTACCACTGCATTCATCACATAAATCTAAAATTTGAATTTGAATTTCTTTTGTACAACCAAAAACAGCTTCTTCAAAATTAATTTCTAATTCATAAATTAAATCTCTTCCTCTTGTACTTCTTTTTTTACTTCCACCACCAAAAAACATATTAAAAGGATTATCATCACCAAACATATCTCCAAATATATCATTAATATCAAATCCTCTAAATATATCTTCTTGAGAATATTTTTGTTGGAAATCAGCAGAACCAAATTGATCATATTGTTGTCTTTTTGTATCATCACTTAAAACAGCATAAGCTTCAGATACTTTCTTAAATTTTTCAGTAGCATCTTTTTCTTTACTTATATCTGGATGATATTTTTTAGCTAGATCTCTATAAGATTTTTTAATCTCATCTTTAGAAGAAGTTTTATTTACACCCAATACTTGATAATAATCTTCAGCCATATTTTTGTTTTATATTAAATATATATAAATTATACCACCATAAATTTTTCTGGATCTTTAATTCTTGATATTAAATCTTGAAATGATCTTATACCCATCATCTCTAATTCACGAGAAATATTTTTTGCAACTACAATTCTAATTGGATTTTTTTTTGGATTTATAATTCTTTTTTCAGCTCTTATAGTATATATTCCATTTAGTAAATAAAACATGGCCCTATTATTACCTTCACCCATGTAATATCTGCCATCTATTGGTTCTACTATTGGTAAATCATTTAAAGAATCTAAAGACCTTTCTCTTCTATATAAATAAGTAAAAAAATTAAGAGAACGAATTCTAGGTTTATATTCTTGAGGAACTAAATCTAATATATTGTATTCCTTAAGACGCTTTTTCATTTTTCACCTGATCTTTGTAATTTTATAGTTTTAATACTATCTACCCAATGGCTACTACAATAATTAAGTAAAGGCATTAGTTCATCACCCCTCCAACAAAAATATGGGAATTGGATAAAAAAACCAACTTTTAAAATTCCACTTCCAGTGTCTCTTTTTTCACTAAAATAACTTAAAGCTCCGATTGGCCCTCTAAAACATCCTCTATTTTTAATATTCCAAATTTTTATCTCCTCATCTTGAATTTTTCTTAGATAATATTTTGTTGAAGGATGTATTCCTTGAACATATAAAGAACAACCAATATCTAAATCTCTTAGATCAACACTATCAACTATTTCACATAAACCATCATTTATTTCTGGTGTATTTCTATCTTCATTATCAGGTCTAAAATCAAGTAAATTTACCATTGCTAAATTTCTCCAAATAACTTTCTTTCATTTTTAATAAAAAAATAAAAAATTTTATTTCTCTTTATCATCAACTATTTCAGCATCTACAACTTTATCTTTTTTATTTTTGCCTTCGACTTCTCCATCTTTAGCAGCTTCTTCATTTTTCATAGCTTCTTGATACATCTTTGTAGATACCTCATGTAGTCTTTTATTGATGTCTTCAACTTTATTCTTTAGTTTTTCAGTTTCATTGTTTTTGATAAGATCTTTTAATTCATTCTTATCTTTTTCAATTTCAACAACTTGGTTTTTATCTAATTTATTACCAAAGTCTTTCATTGTTTTTTCTATTGTGTAAACTAAAGCTTCAGCTTCATTTTTAACTTCAATGCTTTCTTTTTTCTTTTTATCTTCATCAGCAAACTGTTCAGCTTCTTTCTTCATTCTTTCAATTTCATCTTTGTCTAATTTCTGAGCTCCAGTTACTCTAATGCTTTGTTCTTTCTTAGTTGCTAGATCTTTAGCACTTACATGTATAATTCCATTAGCATCTATATCAAAACTAACCTCAACTTGAGGAACTCCTCTTTGAGATGGAGGTATTCCAATTAAATCAAACCTTCCTAAACTTTTATTATCAGAAGCCATTTCTCTTTCACCTTGTAATACATGTATTGTTACAGCTGTTTGATTATCTTCAGCAGTACTAAATACTTGGCTCTTCTTTGTAGGAACAGTTGTATTTCTTTGTATAATTGGTGTTCTAACTCCACCCAAAGTTTCTATTCCTAAAGTTAAAGGTGTTACATCTAATAATAATATGTCTTTAACTTCTCCAGCTAATACTCCACCTTGAACTGCTGCACCCATTGCAACACATTCCATTGGATCTAAGCCTCTCTCAGATTTTTTTTCTAATAAATTTTCAATAAAGTTTTTTACAATCGGCATTCTTGTAGGACCACCAACTAAAATTACTTTATCAATTTCTTGAGAACTTAATTTTGCATCTTTCAAAGCTTGTAAAACTGGTTTCTTACATCTTTGTACTATTGGATCCATTAATTCTTCTAATTGAGCTCTAGTTAATTTCCTTTGTAAATTATTTGAGCCATTAATAAAAGGTAAATTAATTTCAGTCTCCATAGTAGTACTTAATTCAATTTTAGCTCTTTCAGCAGCTTCTCTAATTCTTTGAACAGCAGTTTTGTCTTCATTTAAATCAACTCCAATTTGCTTTTCAAATTCTTTAATTATAAAATTCATTAAAACAACATCCATATCAGTTCCACCTAATTGTGTGTCACCGCTAGTTGATCTAACTTCAAATACTCCACCACCAAAATCCATAATTGTAACATCTAATGTTCCACCACCTAAATCAAAAACTAAAATTTTAGTATCTTTGTCTTGTTTATCTAAACCATAAGACAATGAAGCAGCAGTTGGTTCATTAACAATTCTTACAACTTCTAAACCTGCAATTTCACCTGCATCTTTAGTTGCTTGTCTTTGATTGTCATCAAAATAAGCTGGAACAGTAATAACTGCTTTCTCAACTTTCTCACCTAAAAATTCTTCTGCATCTTTTTTTATTTTTTGTAAAATAAAAGCAGAAATTTGCTGTGGAGTATAATCTTTTCCACTTATTTTATATTTATAATTAGTACCAATTTTTCTTTTAGCACCAATTATAGTACCTTCTGGGTTAGAAACTGCTTGTCTTCTTGCAGGCTCTCCAACTAATACTAATCCATCTTTTGTAAAAGCAACAACACTTGGAAATGCTTTACCATACAAACTAGTTCCTTCTGAACTTGGAATTATAATTGGTCTTCCAGCTTGTAAAACTGAAGCTGCTGAATTACTTGTTCCTAAATCTATTCCTATAATTTTACTCATTTTCTATTCCTCCTAATACCTTTAATTGCAACACATTTATGCTTAATGTAATCATTATCAAAATAAAATAATCTTCTGCATAATGGACATTGATATTGTGTTTCTAAATCAGTTGAATTAACTATTGTTACGCTCATTTTTTCCCTCCTAATACATTCTCCCATAACTTAATCTATACATTGATCTGCTAGATGAATAAGAATTTCTACTTGAATAACTTGTACCAGAACCGTCCATTCTCCTAAAACCTTGTGAAGTTGAAACTATATTATATTTAGGACAACTTCCGTTTTTATCTAATTGGCACATTTTTTATTTCTCTCCAGGTTTCTTTCTTTCATTAAGATAATAATTTGTTAAAGCATGTCTAACATTTCCATGTGGATCAAAAGTTTCTAATACTTTTCTTAAATCCTTAGAAGCCTCAAGAGTAGCATAATAAGCATCAGTTAAACTCATGTTTTTATACCCTCTATTTTCTCGTTCATATTCTACCATTTTATTTTTTACCTCCGGATTTACTAATTCTAACTTTACTTGGTCTCAAAACTTTATTTTTTAACATATAACCTCTTTGTAATTCTTCAACAACTAAATCATCTTCATCACCATTAATAATATCAATAACTTCATGTTTGAAAGGATCTAATTTATTTCCAGTAGCATTTATTTGAACAACACCTTCCTCATGTAATACTTTATTTAAATTTTTATATACCATTTTTATACCTTCACCAATTTCTTTGTTTACTTCCTTTGTCACATCTAAAGTTTTCTCAAAATCATCCATAACATTTAACAGTTTACTAATCAGTTTATGATTTGAATATTGAGTCATTTCTTCTTTTTCTTTCTCACTTCTTTTAATATAATTTTCAAAATCTGCTTGTAACCTTTTCAAAGTATTTGTATACTCTAATAATTGTTCTTCTGCTTTTTTTGAATCATTATTATCTGTCATTGTAATTTGGTTGATCTTAAGTCAACATAAATGTAATAATCCCAACAACTATATAAAGCTTTCTGCCAATTAAGTATAGTATGGTAAAAGAGATTATGAAGATTACAATAATAAAATTAAGAAAGCCAACAGAAAAAGACGTAAATAATGATTTACAATGGTTTTCAGAGAGTTTAGGTTTATTTGGAGATAGAGATAAGGAAAAGTCATGTTTTAGAGTATTTTTAGAACTTATTAAGGCTATAAGAAGAAAAAAAGCATTAACAAGTGATGAAATTGCTTTAAGATCTCATTTAACTAGAGCAACAGTAATTCATCATCTACACAAATTAATAGAATCTGGATTAATTATACCATATGAAAACAAATATATTCTTAGAGTTGATAATTTAGAAAATCTTATTTTAGAATTAAAAAAAGACCTAATAAGAACTTTTGAGGATTTACAAGATCTAGCAAAAGACCTAGATGAAGAACTTGGTTTAATTAAAAGAAATAAAAATAAAACAACAATAGATGAAGATTAATATTCTAGGATAGAAAGACTTATAGAATTTTAGTTATTTTTTGGATCATGTCATTAATTGAAAGATTATATGCAGAACAAGATGAACGTTATTTAGAAAAAGTATGGAATAAATTTATTTTTCTAAGTCCGAATTTCAGTTATTTAAGAATGGATTTTGTTAAACGTTCTTTATCAGAAAGAGACATGAGATTTCCATTAGCAGCTTTTAGATTTGTTTTATTTTCAGATGAGTCTGATATTGAAGTAAATGAAAATATGAGGAGATGTATAAATAGAGGTATAAAAGCCATTAATATTTTAACAAATAAATATATTGAGGGTTCTAATATTTTTAAGTTAGAAGAAATTTCTAAGCCCTTAAATCTTTTTGAATTTATTAATAATGCTTATGAGAATTGGGAAAGAGGAACAAAAGGAGTAAGACGCATAAATCCAGAATTAAGAGCTCTAGCTTACGCATCAACAAGAGCCTTAGAACTAGGTTATAGGGTGGGAACAATTGATGCTTCACCAGAAGTTCAAAATTCCATAATTAACTTTGATCAAAACATAGATAGATTAGAACAACTAATTGGATTTAGAAATCCAGAAGAATGTGAAAGTAGTTGGCCAAATGGGCCAACAACTAAATGGAATACAAATGTTAGTGTAAAAGTTTATTCAAAAGACAAATTCAAACCAATGCCAGCAAGACTAAAATATCTAGAAGATAATCATCCAAAATATTCCTCAATTCTTATGAAAATTTATTCAGGTATGGAATATCCAAGCGAGATAAGAGATTATACTGGTGTTGAGATTGTTGTCGAAGATGATATTTCAAGAGATGAATTAATTAATTATTTTAGAAGAGAAACTAGTCCTGGATTAACATTTGAAGGTTTTAAAGACACAACCAATGGATCTAAACTTACAACAACATCAAGTTCAAATTTTGGTGTTAAGAAATTTTTCTTACGTGTTCCAGGAAAACTTAGTCTACCATTAGAACATGGTGCAGGTAAAATAGTTTATGGAAGAAACCCAGTTGAAATTCAAATTTTAACATTAGAAGATGCTAAAAAAAGAGATAGTATTCCAGAAATTAGCCATTTTGAATATAAGCGTAGACAGTTTATGAAAATTTTTCCTGCATTATTTCCAAAAAAAATATACGAACAATTAATTAGAAATATTTAATTATTGTTGAAAGTTACATTTTATATGAATGAAGACAAAATTTTGCCAAAAGAATTAAAAAATAAATTAGATAAAAATGAAGATTTATTTTTACTAGATGTAAGAAATCCTAATGAATATGCAATTGCAAAAATAAAAAATTCAATCTTAATTCCATTAAATGAATTAAAAAATAAAATTAAAGAAATCCCAAATAATAAAGAAATAATTATTTATTGTCATCATGGTCCAAGAAGTCAAGAAGCTGTAAAAATTCTAAAAGAAAATAATTTCACAAGTGTAAAAAGTCTAGTTGGTGGAATTGATGTTTGGTCTAGATTTATTGATAATTCTATACCGCAATATTAAACAGCTTGATCTGCTACTGATTTAGCTATATTTGCAGGTATAGCAAAACCAATGCCTTCAGTATTTGTAATTTTAAAAGTATTAATTCCAATAATTTTTTTATCAGCACCAATTAAAGGCCCACCAGAGTTTCCAGGATTTATTGGAACATCAGTTTGAACATATCCAAGTCCAGAATTATCAACATTTCTATTTACTCCACTTATTATTCCTTCAGTAACACTAAAACTTAATCCTAAAGGATTTCCAACAGCAATAACTTTAGTTCCAACTTTAATATCATTTACATCAGCAAATTTAAGAGCATTAAATGTATCATTTGAATTT
Source organism: archaeon (assembly GCA_023245565.1). GTDB lineage: Archaea > Nanobdellota > Nanobdellia > SCGC-AAA011-G17 > GW2011-AR18 > JACPCE01. The sequence continues at coordinate 26,651 of JAHFKB010000006.1, read as the reverse complement.
ATTTTTAATATAGCTAAATCTGCACTACTAGAAACTCCAACCAAACTTACACTATAAGTTTTTGAATTATAATCAATAATTGAAGCAGAACTAACACCTTCTATAACATGTTTATTTGTAATAATATAACCCCTGCTATCAAATATTACTCCACTTGCTTGTCCTAAATTTGTTTTTATAGTAACAACACCTTTAACAACATCTTCAATTATAGATGAAAAGTCAGAACTAGTAACTGAAATTTCAGATAATTTATCTTCTAATTCAGAATTTTTCTTAGATAAACTTCCTAATTGAGTAGAAACACTACTTAAATCTGATGCAGTCTCTACTTTAACATTTTCTAAATCTAATCTTATTTTAAGAGTTTCAGAATTAAAATAATCTTGAAGTTTTTTAAAGTTATTCAAATTTTTACTTTCCAAACTTGCTAAATTATCATCAGTTCTCTTTCTATCTTGATTTATTGACTCACTAAGGCTTGAATTTGTTAAACTTAATTGTCCGCTTAAACTATCAATTTTTTGATTTAATACTTCTACTTTATTTTCATAACTTCTGCTTGTAAAATAATAAATAACTAAATTAGAAATAATAACTAAAGCTAAAATCATACTAATAAATTTAATTGCCCCTTTTTGACCATCTAAATGCATATCTTTCTCAAAAATCATTAATTTATAACATTTATGTATAAGACTTCTAAAACTATTAAATTTTAAATTAATACAATTCAAAACATTTATAAATAATGTTATTACTAATAAATAACAACAATGTTCAATATAGAAACAAATAATATATTTAAAGAAATAAAAGTAAGAGACACCCATTTAAAGGTTGTAGATAGTGTGGAAAAGGCTAAACAAGGTTCTGATACTAAAAAAGAATTTTTCAAAGAAATAGCAAAACAATTACAAAACTTAACAAAAAGCCACTCATGCTTCATAGTTTTTCCAAATGAGCAAAGAATTATATCAGAAATAGATTTTCAAGATATTGAATTATTACTTAAAATTGGGAATGATTCTCTAAACTCAGCAAAGCCAACTATAATTAATGATACTTTTATGCATAAAAAATTAAGAAAACAAAAAATAAAAAACTTATTAGCATTTGCTGATATAAAAGATCAATATGTAATAATTCTTGCAAATAAGCCAAGGCCATTTAATAATTTTGATTGTTTTTTATTATCATTAACAATTAAATCTATTCAAAACCAAATACCATTTATTGATTTAAAACAAGAATTAATTTTAAAACAAAAAGAATTAGATATAATAGACCATATTAATAAAATAAAATCTACAATAAAAAATCTTGACATTATAATTGAAACAATAATTAATGATTTAATAAAAACAATTCCTTCAGAAGCTGTTATATTCATAATGAATAGAGGGAATAAATCTGAAAACCATTTAAGAGTTGCAGGAAAGCATCCAAAATCACAGTTTATAAGAGATAATATTCAAATTATAGATAAAATAGTTTCTCATACAATAAATAAAGCAGAGATAACAAAATTTTCTAATTTAAATTCAGATATAAAAAATGCCTTATGTGCTCCTTTTTTATTAACAGAAAAAGATCTAGGAGTGTTTTGTTTATTAAATTCTAAAAATAAAGAAGGTTACACTAAATCAGATACAACTTTATTAAACACAATTTCAAGACAAATAGGGTATGCAGTATTTGAAGATCTTGAAAAAACAGAATTAAAAAGAACATTTGAAAGATATGTTGCTCCAGAAGTTATAGAAACAATGTTAAAAGACTCAGATAAAGATTATATGAAAACACAGAAAAAAGAAATTACAGTTTTATTCTCAGATTTAAGAGGATTCACAGCATTATCTGAAAAATTACCTGCTGAAAAAATAGTAGAAATTTTAAATGAACATTTTGAAACAATGACAAACATTATACTAAAACATAAAGGAACAATAGACAAATTTATTGGAGATGGAATAATGGCCATATTTGGTGCTCCAATTTATTATGAATCTCACGCATTAAGAGCTATTAAAGTTGCTATTGAAATGCAAGAAGCACAAAAAAACTTATCTAAAAATTTAGAAAAACAAGGAATTAAAGTTAATATTGGAGTAGGAATAAATACAGGTGAAGTTATTATTGGTAATATTGGTTCATCTAAAAGAACTGATTACACAGTAATTGGAGATACAGTTAATGTTGCCTCTAGATTATGTGGTAATGCTTCAGCAAATGAAATTATAGTTTCAGATTCTACATATAGAGAAGTAGGAAAATCAGTAAAATTCACTAAAAAATTATATTTAAAATTAAAAGGTAAATCTAAAAAATCATATGCTTATATTGTTAAAGAATTAATTAATAATAATTAATATTGTGGTGATGTTAATAACTACTAGATTTTAAAAATTAAAAGCTAAGAATAAAAATATGAAATATAATAAATATTCATTAGAAAAAGCAGTTAAATTTATAGAAAAAATAGAATCTGCAAAAAATTATAAATCAATTCACCCATTAGAATTAGTTTTTTCTTTAAGAAAATTAGCAGATGTAAATGATGAAAAGAATTTTAGAAGAATTATTGAAGGATATAAAAATATTGAAAATAAAGTTCCAAAATCAGAAAAACCAAGAGAACCAATTTTATATTTCCTAGAATTTTTATGTGCTGATGCAGATTTAGGATATATTAATAATTTAAGAGAACCTAAAAAAACTCAAAAATATTTTATAAATTTATATGGCTCACATTTATCTAGATATGATGTAAATTAACAAATTATTATAGAAATCTTTATAAAAGATAGTTTATTGCAGTACAATGGGCGGTCATAGTGGCTTGGTTCCACCTCATCCCATTTCGAACTGAGAAGTTAAGCAGGCCGACGTTCCGTATTGTACTGCGCTCAGCGCGGGAACTGCGGTTAGCTGCCCACCTTATTTTTATTAAAATTCTTTAATTTTATTTTTGAAAAATAAATACCCTAACCACAAAACACCAAGGCCCATATCAAATATAGCCCACCTAAGATGCATAACTAATTCTTCTTTAGGAATCTGTTCTAATGTTAAATGAATATAGTGATAAGAAAAACCCCATAACCAAAACCTATATTCTAAAGGCCATAATAAAGGCACTCCAGGAGACCCCATAATAAAATCTGCAATTAAGTGAGATAGTATACCTATAGCAAAAAATAAACCCAATCTTTTACCATTTAATTTTTTATCAAAAAAATAACATACAAAATAAATAACTAAAAAGCTTAATAATACCATTAAAAAACTATGAGTGATTGTTCTATGAAAATTAATTCCAAAAATCCAATCTATTAAATAATCTCCATCTGGAAATACTGCTCCAAATAATAATAAAAACCATTCAACTCTTAATAATTTAGTTTTACTGATTTTCTCTTTACTTTTACCAATTAACCAAGAAAAAACTAAATGTCCAAATGCAAATGACATAAAATATTAAAAAGTAAGTATTATATAAATCATATGAATTAATTAATATATGCAGAAAATTAATAAAAATAAATTAAAAGAAATAGCTCTAGAAAGAATTAAAATTTTATTTAGAGAAGCAAAATTAAATCCTGAAAAAGCTAACAGATATGTTGAATTAGCAAGAAAAATAGGAATGAAAGTTAATCTTTCTATACCTAAAGAATATAAAAGAAAATATTGTAAACATTGTAATAATTATTTTATATTAGGAAATTATAGAGTAAGAACTAGAAATAAAATGATAGTTTATTATTGTTTAAATTGTAAAAAATATATGAAATTTAAAATCCAAAAGAGTCTGTAAATTCTTTTATCTTTCTATAATTTTCTAAAAATTTAATTCCTTCTTGTGTAATAACATAAAATTTATTTGTATCTTTATGTTCCTCTTTGACTAAACCTTTACCAAATAATTCTTCTAAATAAAGCTGCATTTTAGAATGAGATAGGTTGGACTTATAAAGCAAGTGAGTTGGTTTTATCTTTCCACCCTTATCTTGCATTGCCACCAACATATCATGTATGATTTTTAATTTATCTCGCCTTTCCATTATTTTTTTAGCACTAATATAAAACTTATCAATAAAATTATAAATGCTATTAAACTTATAAATTGACCCAAAGCATAAAACCTTAGATATGGGTAAACTGTTCTTATAATAAATGAAAAATTAGCTATGCCCAAAAGTAAGAAAGAGGAAAAAACTAAATATGAAGATCTAATTTTTTTCTTTTGATAGTTCTCATACATATAAGGTATTATATAAACAACTAATAATACAAATGAAAAGAAATAAAAGAATGTGAAAGATCTTGCTTTATCTACAAGTACCGCACATAATAATGATATTAACAATAAAGAAAATATAACTTTTCTATTACTAACTTTTGAAGCTAAACAAGCAAGTATGATATAACCACCAAGAATTAAAAATGCATAAAGCACTAAACTTCCCGTATAAATATAACTTAGTTTTAAATAATTAAATATGTGGTAAGGACTTAATTTATCATAATATAAAACCATTAAATTACTTAAAATTTTAAATAAAAAACCAAAAGATATAGCAAAAAAACTTACAAATAAATATTTATAACTTCTATTTTCAGATAATTTATAAACTTTATAACTATAAAAAGATATAGCAAAAGTTACAATCATTGAAATAATATAAAACAATGATTCAAGGCTAATAAACCAAGAAGGTGTTAATAAAATCTCATTTATAGCCATAAGTAATTCTTAGAAATTTGATTTATAAGTCTTGTGAATCCAATTTCCTGATTAAGTCTTCATAATGTATTTATTAATCCCTATCTAAGTAATAGTATTCACAAAGGTGAAAAGATATTAAAAATAAATGGAAGAGACCGCCTCAGTCTCTCCAATTATACTCCAAGTGTTAATAAAAAATTAAAGGAGGTGATGCATTATCATTAAAAAAAACATAAACAAAAAAACAAGTAAAACAATATATGACACAGATTATTTATATGATTTATTAGAAGAAGATGAAATAAATAATGAAGAAGCAGGGTTTATGCAAGGTTATAATTATAACAATTAAAACCACTTAAATAAACCAATTCTTTCTTTTTTTTGAGTAAATTCTTCTCTTGCAATTTTTCTCCAATCATTTTTTAACCAATGTCTTTCCATTTTTAAAAAATCTTTAAATCCTCTTTTTTTAAGATCTTTATTTACAATACCACCTTTATGTGGATGTTTGTATAATCTAGGTAAAGGACTACTAAAACCATGACTATAATGTACTAATTCATGTGCTATTGTTAGATTAATAATAAATTCTGGAATATTTTCATTTTTAAAATAACCATTAACAACAATTTCACTTTCACCAGTTTTTAATTTCTTAATATGTCCAAATTTATTTTTCCAATTTCCTTTAAACCTTATTTTTATATTATTTTTTCTTTCAACATCATAAAAAGAAGTGTTCCAAATTTCTTCTAATTTCTTCTTCAAAAATTCATCATCTCTCATATTTTAATAAAAATATAATTATTTATTAACTTTACTTAGAATAAATTTTTATTAGTTTATCAACTTCATCACCAGGTTGAGTTCCTAAATAAAAATTTTCATTTAATTTTAATCTTTCTTTCCTTTTTGAATTCCAATGTCTTCTAGTATTCATAGGGGTATAATTAGTAACAAAACCATAAAAATTTAGATTTTTAATATCACAAATAGAAGATCTTTTGTCATATTTAGAAAAAATATTTTTTAGTTTTAAATAAATATATTCCAAAGAATAATCATTATTATATCTTCTTGAATTTTGTAATAAAGATAAGACACCTCTTGCAACTTCAGATTTATCTAAAAGTGTAATTTGTTCAAGCGTTAAATATTCTGGAACAAATAATGCACTAACTAAAGTTTTTGGCAATTCAATAGTAAATCCTCTCTGAAAACCACCTATACAAATAATTCCAGGATTTTCTATTAAAGGTCTATCCAATCTACTAAAATTTAAATTTATAACATTTGACATAAATCTAAACAAATAAAGAAATTAATTAAGCTTTCTTAAATTTAGCAACTGTATCTAATAAATCAACATGACCCATAAATAATGCTCTGCAGCAATACCTGTCTAAACCTAATTCATCCATAATTTTCTTAGGATGTTCACCTTTAGAAGTTCTTTCTTTATAATCTTCCCATAAATGAGCTACAGGCTTTCCACAAGAAAAACAACATATTGGAATTATCATAGGTTTTGATAATAAAGAATATTTTTAAAGCTTTCGTAATTTAATCATATTGGCCTTTAACTTTATATTCTTCAGAATTAAGTATATTTAATATTTCTCTCTCTAATATAATTTCAGCTTTACTTTTTAAGAAAAATATTTTATACAAAATTAAAGATAAAAGTGCAAATGTTCCCAATAAAAACCATTTATTATATATTATATCTATCATTTTTTTATTTGTTGATTTTCTTTTTCTAAATCTACACCTAATTCTTTTAAAGATTTAACATGTAAACTCATTAATTGTTCTGTAATATTTACAATTTTAAGTAATTCTTCTCTCTCTTTTGCTAAAGTAGTTAAACAGCCTTTATGAAATCCTACTTTTTCTTCATTACTCATTACCATATAAAAATTATAAACTTTATAAACCTAACTAAAGATAACATTATATGGAAAATATTATTTTAATAGATGGTTCAATAGGTGGTGGGCAAATTCTTCGTACTTCTTTAAGTCTATCTGCATTAACAAAAAAACCTTTTAAAATATTTAATATTAGGGGAAAAAGAGAAAATGCAGGTCTAAGAAATCAACACCTAACTGCAGTAAATGCAATAGCAAAAATATGTAATGCAAAATTAAAAGGCAATGAATTAAATTCAAAAGAACTAGAATTTATTCCTTCAGAAATTATTCCAGGCAATTATAATTTTGATATAGGTACAGCAGGCTCAACAACTTTAGTATTACAAACTTTACTTCCAGCATTAATATTTTCTAATAAAAAATCAAAAATTGAAATTATTGGAGGAACAGCTAATCCTTTAGCACCGCCTGCTTTAGAAATTAAAGAAGTTTTTCTATGGCATTTAAAACAATTAGGAATAGAAATAAATCTAGAAATTATAAAAGAAGGGTTCTATCCAAAAGGCGGTGGAAAAATAAATGTAGAAATAAACCCATGTAAAGAAATAAAAACAATTAAACTTCCAGAACCAAACAAAGGACATTATGAAGAAACAAAATTAATAACAGTAATATCTAAATATTTAGAAAATAAAGGAATTGCAAAAAAATTAATTAAAAATTTTAAATTAAATTTCCCAATTAATTATAAAATTGAATGTGAAGAAATATATGTTAATACTTTAAGTCCTGGATGTTATTTACATTCTAATTATCATTATAATGATCATAAGATTGGAATGAGTATTTTAGGAGATAAATCAATTAAATCTGAAGACTTAGGAAAAGAATGCGCACTAAAATTATTAGATGAAATGAAAACTGGAGCAACAACAGACCATTTTACAGCAGATCAATTATTAATTTATATTGGAATTAAAGGCGAAGGTAAAATAAAAGTTTCTCAATTTACAGATCACATGAAAACAAATATTCAAGTTATAGAAAAGTTTTTAGATGTTAAATTTAATATTGAAAATAACTTAATTTCATGTTCTAAGATTTAGATATTTCTAATAATTTATATAAAGCAATTTGTAATTCTTTAATTCCATCATCTTCAGTAAAATGTCCCTTTTTATTTTCAACAATAATTTCAGCATCAAGCTCTTTCTTAAAGATTTTAGAATCTGAAATTGGAACATAACAATCATCATTAGAGAATATGCAAACAAACTTATTACAATTATTTTTCACTTTATTAAAATTAATTGAAATTTCCATCCATGGTTTTGCTATTTCCTTAACCTCTTCACCTTCTTCTTCTATAGTTTTTTCATCTAAATGCATCCAAGGAGCAACCAGTATAGCTCCTCCAACTTTTAAATTTATTTTTTCTAAATATCTTAAAATTGTTTGACAACCAACACTATGCCCAACAAAATAAGTATCTTTATCTGCAGTCTTAACTAATTTACTTAGAAAATTTACCCAAGTTTCAATTTTAGGTTCATCAGTATTAGGCATTTCAGGAACAAAAACTTTGAACCCTTTATTTTCAAGTTCTTTCTTTAGCCAAGGCAACCATCCTTCTTCAGGATAACCACCCCATCCATGAATTATAAAAACTCTTTTCATAATAAGATATAATAATTTTAATTAATAAACTTATTTAATCCACCATTTAAAACTTCATTAGCTTTCTTTAAAATGCCTTTAGTATTTGTAAACTTAATTAATTTCAAAGCTTCTTCAAATTTACACCATCTAAATCCATCATGTTCAAAACTAATTTTGACATCTATAGTTTTTGTCTCAGCTAAATAATAAGTTGCTTCTTTGAAAATATTCAGTCCATCTCTTTTATAAAACCATTTAACATTTTCTTTAAAACCTTTAATAAATTTAATATCTTCAATTCCAGTTTCTTCTTTAACTTCTCTAATTACATCTTCTTCAGGACTTTCACCCTTCTCAATTAAACCTTTAGGAAAATCCCAACTTTCTTTATAATGTTCTTTTGCTTTTCTATATAATAATAAATAAAAAATTTCTTTACCTTCTCTCCTAAATATGACAGAACCATATGATGTTTCTTTCGGCATTTTATTTATAGATTCTTCCTCTCTTATCTAAAATCCTAATTCTTAATATTTTATTGCTAAAATCTATATCTATTAAAGCCCTATAATCTCCAATTCTATATTTATATAGGCTTTCACTTTCAAAATGCTCTAAGTAACGAAAGGGTTTATCTGTTTTAAGTTTCTCTAATGATTTTTTCAATCTTTCTTGTATATTTTTATCTTGCTTATTTAGAAAATCATTAACATCTGGAGATAATAATACTTTCCACATTTTTATAATTCTATATATTCAGAATCAGGAGTTGCACGTGCTTTAGCTAATCTTTTTTTAGTTTCATCATTAAGTTTTCCCTCTTCAGATAATATATGTTTTATTACTGCTAAATCATTCTTTAAAATTTCAATATCTTTATGCATGTGTGATATATCAGATTCTATATTTACCATAATATTTTATTATTCTATAACTTTATATTTCTTCCTATAATTTTTTTGAAAATTATTTATTAAATTTAGCCATAGTTATAAGATTATAATAACGACCATTAAAATATACCTCATCTTTCAAATTTGCTTTTTTATTTGGTTTTTCACCAATCAAATATCTAACATAAGGATCACTTAACCATTTTAATTTATAAAAAATATCTTCTCTTGTGTGTTTTCTAATTCTTATCATTATCTATTTAAAATAAATTTCTTACCTTGATCTAAATCTACAAATTCATCACAAGCTTCTTTTAATTTTCCACTGCAACTTCTTCCGAAAGCTAAAACTTCAACTTTACATCCTAAAGCGCTTTT
>JAHFKB010000006.1:0-17102 GCA_023245565.1 archaeon | reverse complement strand
ATTCTACTAAAGGAATATAATCTCCATCACCAGAAACTAAAACAACAACATCTAATTTAGGAGCTAACTCAATTGCATCAATAGCTAAGCCAACATCCCAATCAGCTTTTTTATTTCCACCATAAAAAACTTGTAAGTCTTTTAATTTAACTTCAAAACCAATTCCATCTAAAGCTTTAAAGAAATTTTCTTCTTCTTTTTCTCCAGCTCTAACACCATAAGCTAAAGCTCTAACTAATTTTCTTCCATTAACTGAATCTTTAAGAATTTCTTTAAAATTTACTTTACTGTTATATAATGCTCTTGCACTATAATACATATTTTGAACATCAACAAAAACACCAATTCTTTGTTCTTTATTTACAACCATTTTTCACCTCATATTATTAAGAATTAATACCAATATAAAACTAACTATAATAATTTAATCAAATCTTCTAATTTTAAATTTGCTTGTCTCATTATACTTTTCAAAGTGCCCTTTGCAAGTTCATCATGTAAAGGTACTGGAATTGTAATTTTTCCATTTTGAGTCTGTTTATTTAGTATGGTATGACTTCCATGAGTTCTAATATGAGAATAACCAATCTTAGTTAAAACTTTTACAATATCTTTACCCGAAACTATTGGAAGTTTTGGCATCTTTAGTCACCTCAATTACTGAGAAAGTAGGCAATTGTTCAGAAGATAATTCATCAAATTTTTCTGGCTGCTCTTCAAGATATAAATCTGCAGCTTCTTTTATATTTTTTATAGCCTCATCTATACTTTTGCCTTGACTAGTTATACCTAAACTTGGACAATTAGAAACAAAAACCAAATTACCATCTGATAATTTTTCTTTATTTACAACTATGTCCAAAAAATATTTTTTCATATAACTAGTTAAGTCTTTTATATTATTAAACATTTGTATTATTAGATTTTTATTCTTTATAATAATTTAGTAGAATTTTCCGAAAATCTTTCATAATTATTTTCTTCTTGGTTTATATTCTTTTAAACAACTCTCTAATTCTTTTAACATTTTAGCTCTTTGTTTATAGTTCCTCATATTTAATCCAGATTTCCAATTTAATGATACACCACAACTATTAAGAAATTCAACCGGCTCAAATGAAATTTCAGAAGAATTTTCTTCACTGATTTGACATAAGCTTGCAACTAAATCTCTTTGATATTTAAAAGTATTATCAAAATTAAGAGAAAGAATTCTTTCATAAACTAGTTTAATGTTCGGCAGATCTTCTTTTATTGGCATGAATTTTAAGTTATGATATTCCCATTTAGCATATTTCAAATCAGGCAACCAAAAATATACAGGTTCTTGACTAGTCCAGTTTCCATCAAATTTAGCCTTAATTCCAGATTCTTTTATTGTTTTTAATCCTAAATGATATGCTAAAATGTAATAATCATTAAGATAAACTTCACCATCAGCAAGTAATTGAGATCTATCTTCTGTAGTCCAATATGGTTCTACAACTTGATGTTTCCCATCCTCAAAATCTATTTTACCAATTAAAGATTCCAAATCTCTTAGTAAAGCTTCGTTCATATAAAGAGACTTTGTACTTTCCTTTCGTTTTACTCCAATTCTTGCCATAGTTTTAAAATGAATGCAATTAAATTATAAGAAAGTTTCTTTAAATTTTTAATCAAAAAATGGAAAATATTATAAATATATACATTTTATTATTAATATGGTAATAGATATTGATAATATTTATAAAATGATTTTATTTGAATTAGAAAGAAATTCAAGAATTTCAGATGTTAAATTAGCAAAAATAATTAAAAAAAGTAAAGATGCAGTCCGTTATCGTATTAAAAAATTAGAAGAACAAGAAATAATCAAAGGATATAAAACTTGGGTTGATATTTCTAAATTAGGTTATAGGACTGCAACATTATACTTAACGTTACTAAATATTCCAAACAGAAAAGAAGAATTAATTAATGAAATAAAAAAAGATCAAAGAGTTTATTGGTTGGGAGTAGCAGAAGGAGTATGGAATATGGGGGTTTCATATTTCATTAAATCAAATGAAGAATTATTTAAAATAAAAAATAGTTTACTATCAAAATATGAAGATCTAATAATAGAAACTAAAACTGCTTCTTTAGTTAGTGTAAGTGTCCATGAAAAAACTTTCTTAACAAAAGGAAAATCTTCTTTTATAACTTTTACTGAAGAAACAGGAAAAAATGAACTTGATCAAATAAGTAAGAATATTCTAAAAGAATTATATAATAATTCAAAGATAAATATTGCTCATTTAGCTAGCAAATGTAAAACAACAGTTGACATAGTAAAAAATAGAATGAAGAAATTAGAAAACAATGGAATAATAATTAAATATACAACATTAATAGATTATCAAAAAATTGGATATGAGTTTTATAAATCATTTATTTATCTTAAAGCTTATGATGAAGAGATAATTAATAAAATTCTAAAATATGTAGAAAAAAGTGATAAAATAATAAATATTGTAAAGCAAGTTGCTCCATGGGACTTTGAATTTATAATTTTTGTAAAAAGCTTCCAAGAATATAACAATACTATTGGTGAATTAACTGAAAATTTCTCAAAAGTTATAAGAAAAGTTGAAACAGCAACAATGAGTCAAGATATAATTTTTCCTTGTAATAAATTGATATTTGATTAAATTAAAAATACTAAAGCTAAACTTATTATTAATACAATAAAATAAATTATCTTATTCCATTTAAATACTTTAGCACCATCAAACAACCAAAATGGAATCATATTAAATAAAGCTAACCAACTATTAACTAAAAATCCTATAGCTAATATTGCATAAATAATTTTAGCATTTAATAATCCACTTATTCCTAAATTTAAAATATCTAATGCTCCACTAAATCCATTAATTAAAATTAATAATCCTAAACAAAGTAAAGCTAGAAATATATTCATTAAAGGACCAGCAACAGAAATAATTCCATTTTTTCTTTTATCAATAACATTACTAAATATCATAACTGCTCCTGGTGCAGCAAAAACAAATCCAAAAAAACTCATTATCACAGCTAAGAATAACATTTCATCAAAACTTCTAAATTCTGCCTTATATCCATATCTCTGGGCAAAATATTTATGACTTAATTCATGTAATAAAAATCCTAAGCCAACAGCAACAGCTGCAATTAAAAAACTTGTAAGAAATTTAATATTTAATCCTCCTAAAACAATTCCAAAAGCAAGCGATATTGCTAACCAAGCTTTACCTAAATCTTTTAATTCTTTATTTGAAGTTGATAAGAACTTATTAATTCTATAAATATTTCCAGGCTCATAAACATAATAACTCTTTTTCATAAATTAAACAATATTTGAAAAGTTTAAATAATTATTGAATTAATTTTCCTCAAGAGCCTTATCAGGTTCTTTCTTTAATTTATTCGCATATTTATGAGCTAAATGTAAAGGTAAAGGTAATTTAAAAGGTTCAATACTTAATCCTTTAATTATTTTAGTAGCACTCTCAATAATAATTCCATGTCCAGGAGTTACATATACAGGATTAGCAAACTCTTTAGTTTTTATAGCATATCCTCTTAATTCATCATCATAAGTAATTTTATCTTCATCTAATTTTCCATGAATTAATTCTTTAGAAACCCCAATACAAGGCTTATTTAAAACAACACCAACATAACTAGCTAAACCTAAAACAGTTTTCTTGATTAAACCTTCACCCTTTACAATTAAAATATCAGGTTTGTTTTCTAAAGATCTATAAGCATCAACAACCACAGGACCATCTCTAAAAGCAACTAAATGAGGAGAATAAGGAATAAATTCTTCTCCACTAACTATTTTTCTCTCTATTTCTTCTTTAGTTTCTAGATTTAAAACAACACCAACACAATTATATTTTTTATTTATATAAGCAATATCAAAAGCAGCAATAGTCTTTACATTAGAAAAGTTATCACTAAGACTAATTCCTTTTAGTATCCCCTTTTCTATTTCTTTCAATTCTTTAAAATCAACACCATTTTTCATAGTATTAAATTTATAGAAAAAACTTTTAAAGCTATCCAAACCATATAATATATTAGTTATTTTAGAAAATATAGACTTACAAGAAATAAATAATGCTTTTTATAGAATGAAAAGCAACTAAAAATTGAGGATTAAACATGTCTTTTTTCATCATTATTTTAATTTCTTCTAAATCAACCCAAGTCCCATCTAAGATATAATTGGGATTTAATATGGGTTCAGTGTTTGTTCTTGCATAAAATATTGAATTTACTCTTTTTATCCCATTTAAATCATAATAACTTTCTTCAATAAACATTAAATCTTCAGCTGAAATATGAAAATAAGATTTTAAAATTCTTCTTGCAGCATCAATAGAGGATTCATCTTTTCTAACTAAACCCACAGCAGAACTTCCCCAGCCATCTTTCCATACATCATCTCTTACTTTACTAATAAAAACTTTATTTGATTCATCAACTAATATAATATTAACAACTTTAAGAATGTCTATTTTATAATTAACGTCTTTAATATCTTTATATCCTACAATACTTCCATTTTGATTATGTAAAGGTATCATAATTTGTTCTTGCATATAATTGTGAATATAAAAGTACTTATTAAATTTTATTAGACTGTGATTGCTATAATATTATAATTAGACAAAAGCTTTATAATAACTTTTATTATCATTTACCTCAGCGGGATAGGACAGCCAGGAGTGTCCGTCGGGCTCATAAGTTTTAATTTGAGATACCCGAAGGTCAGAGGTTCAAATCCTCTTCCCGCTAATTATTTAATTTTTAAATACAAAAAAATATATTAGTAAAATATTAAAACAATCAGATTTATAATAAAATATGAAGAAATTCTATTATCCAATAATAATTTTAGTTATATTAATTTTAGGTTTATTAATATTTTCTTTATATCCAAAAACAATTTTAAATAAAGAAGTATCTGGAGTTCAATTTAATTCTCAAATATGGGCAAATAAAATCATAATTTCTGAAGATGTATTATTTTTACCATGGACAACCTTAACAATAAAACCAGGAACTAAAATATTATTTAATAAAAAACAAGATATAGAAAATACTAAATGGACTAAATATGCAGATGATTTTATAATAAAACACAATGATCCAACAGGTAAAGAAGGATATCAAAAATCTCATTTTGATATTTATGCAAAAATTAATGCAATTGGAACTAAAGAAAATCCAATTATATTTACTTCAAATCAAGAAGATCAAGAATATGCAGATTGGGATCAATTAGTATTAGCAAGTAATAGTCATTTAGAATATGTAGAAATTTCTTATACACATAATGGTTTAAATTTGGATGGAAATAATATAATAATAAAAAATAGTAAAATTCATGATTCATTATGGAGTTGTATTGATATATTTTCTAAAAATAACTTAATTGAAAATAATGAAATCTATCATTGTTGGCACCAGGCTATTGGAATTAAAACTCAAGGTCAAAACCTAATCCAAAATAATAATATTCACGATGCGCAATTAAGTATTAATTGTGAAAATCAAGCAAATCCCATAATAAAAGAAAATAATATTAAAGCAGCGCCAATAACTCCAGAATGTTCTAATTTAATTAATAATAAAGAAGTTAAAGAAAAACCAGAAGTTAAAGGTGGAACATATAATAAAAAATTAATTTATCCTTCAAATGAGTAAAGATTCACAAAGATTAAAAACACCTAAACTGAACAATTCTTAGAAAGAGGCAATATGGAATTTATAATTACTATTATTAATTTAATTCTTCATCTAGATCAGCATTTAATTTGGTTAACTCAAAACTATGGTTTATGGATTTACTTAATTGTTTTTATAATAATTTTTTGTGAAACAGGTTTAGTAATAGCTCCTTTTTTACCGGGAGATTCTTTATTATTTACACTTGGAGCACTAGCAGCAGTAGATTCTTTAAATTTGAAAGTTTTATTTGTTCTACTTGGAATTGCAGCAATATTAGGAGACACATTAAATTATTGGATAGGTAATTTAATAGGCCCAAGAGTAATTAAGAAAAAGAAAATTCCATTTTTAAAAGAAGAATATATAGAAAAAACTCAAAGATTTTATGATAAATATGGAAATAAAACAATTATGTTATCTAGATTTATTCCAATAATAAGAACTGTTGCACCATTTATGGCTGGTGTAGGTAGTATGAAATATTATCAATTTATATTGTACAATATAATTGGTGGATTAGCTTGGGTAAGTTTATTTTTATTTGGAGGATACTTCTTTGGAAACATTCCCTTTGTAAAAGAAAATTTCTCCTTAGTAATAATTGGAATAGTTATTATATCTCTAACTCCATTAGTAATAGAATATATAAAACATAAACTTAATAAAAATAAATCAACTTCTAATTAATAAAAAATCCTCTTTAGATTTAATTTTTAAAAATAACTAAATTTTCAATAACTTTAGCACTTAGCTTTTCTCTTGATTCTTTTGTTAAAGCAGCAATTTTATCAAAACATATGAAATTCTTAAAATTTTTTAATTCTTTATATAATTCATAGTATATTGAATCAAATATTAAAAAATTTTGACCTTTTTTTGTAAAATCAATAATACTTTCATCAAAAACTTTCCCTAAACAAGTATTAATCAAAATAGTTTTTTCTTTAATTATATTTAATTCTTTATTACTTAAAGTTAAACTATTTTCAGGAACATTTATAGAGATTATATCACTATTACTTAATAAAAAATTTAAATCAGTAAATTTAAGTCCAAGTTCTTCAAAATCATAATTCCTACTTTTACTATAATAAATAATTTTCATGCTAAAACCCAAAGCAATTTTAGCTAGAGATTTGCCTACAGAACCCAAACCAATTATACCTATAGTTTTATCTTTAAGTTCAATAGGTTCAGATTTCCATTTATATAAGCCAAAACCCTTAGCTAAATATAAAATCTGAGAAAAAATATACTCAGAAGTAGATTCATTGCAGTAATCTGTAACATTTAAAACATTAATATTTCTTTTATTAGTTTCCTCTAAATCAATATTATTTAAATTAGTGCCACACACACAAATAAACTTTAATTTAGGGTAATTCTCTAAAATTTCCTTGGTAATTTTAGCCTTAATATTAATTAATATACAATCAGAATTATTTATTATTAATTTTTCATACTTCAGGTCATCTTTATAAATAATAATTTTTTTAATAGAAAATTCTATCAATTTTTTCTTACATTCTTCTGTAATCCATAAATCGCCAATTATAGAAATTTGATTAAACATTTTAAAAACAAAAAAATTAATATTCTGAAATTATTTTATGAATACCATGCCCAGAATGGAAATGACCAACAATTCCTAATTCTTTATTGGTACCGCTCCAACCATGTTCTTGTCCAATTGGAATATAAACTGCGGCAAAGTCAGGTAATTTAATTTTTTTCCCATTACTATACAATGTTTTTATTCCTTTAGTAAAGTACATAGCATCAAATTTATGTTTATGTGCTTTCACGGCCTGGTTTTTTATTATCTTAGTCTCTTCCCAATTTTTTAGTTTACTTAAGTTGTTATACAGATTTTTGCTTATATTATGAATTTTAATTTCTTTTTCCATTTTAGCCTCCTAATCTATATTAGTAAAAGATATTTTAATATATAAAATAATAATACGAAAAATTTTTACAAATAGAAATATTTATATATTTAATTAGCTAATTGTAAAAAATGGCATTAGATAAAATAGGCTTAAAAATATTATGGATATTAGATCATAAAGCAAGAATTCCATTATCAGAATTAGCAAAATTAGTTGGATTATCAAAACAAAATATAAATTATAGATTAAAAAAATTAATTCAAGATAATTATTTATTAGGTTTTACAACACTTATTAATTTTCATAAATTAGGATATATAGGATATAGGATTTATTTTCGTTATAGAAACATTACAGAAGATAAAGAAAAAGAATTTATAAATTATTTAAAAAACAATGATCATATTGTTTGGTTTGTTAGTACATCTGGTTCATGGGACTTAGAAGTTTTATTTATAGCAGAAAACCCAATACAATTTAATAATATATTTAAAAAAATAAAAGAAGATTATGGTCAATATTTCTCAAAATATAATACATCTACATCTATAGTTAATTATCATTTTAATAGGGATTATTTAATAAATAAAAAAAGAGAATTATTCTCCCATGTTTACTACGGCCTAGAACCAAAGAAAGAAGAATTAGATGAATTAGATATTAAAATACTTTCAGAAATAGCTAACAATTGTAGACAATCTAATCAAGAAATAGGGAAAAAATTAAAAGTAAATTATCATACAATTAAAGAAAGATTAAAAAAATTAGAAAACAAAAAAATTATACAACAATATGTAGCAGAAATAAATTTAAATAAAACAAATATAATATATTGTAAAGCAATTATAAGGCTTAATAATCCAACAAAAGAAGAAGAAAGAAAAATATATTCATTCTGTTATCAATATAATTTTATAACTTATCTAATAGAAGTTTTAGGTGAATGGCAATTTGAAATAGAAGCAGAATTAGAATCTCAAAACCAATTAGCAGAATTATTAAGAAAAATAAGAAATGAATTTCCAAACCAAATATTAGATTATGATATATTACAAATAACTAAAAGACATAAATTAAATTATTTTCCAATCAAACAATTTATAAAAACATAAAATTAAATAAAAACATGGTAACAATATGCGGTATAGATGATGCAGGTCGTGGACCAGTAATAGGTCCAATGGTAATAGCTGGAATTGTGATTGAAGAGAAAGACCTACACAAATTAAAAGAATTAGGGGTGAAAGACTCTAAGTTATTAACACCACAACAAAGAGAGCAAATTTATTCAAAATTAATTAAAACTTTTAAAACTTATAAAATAATTAAAACAAATCCAGAAGATATTGATAAATATGTTTTATCTCCAAATACAAATTTAAATTGGTTAGAAGCAGATAAAATGTCAGAAATAATAAATGCTTTAAAACCAAGTAAAGCAATAATAGATTGTCCAAGTAATAATATAAAAGCATTCTCAGCATATATTGAAAATAAATTAAATGTAAAAACAAATTTAAAATGTGAACACAAAGCAGATTTAAATCATGAAATTGTTGGGGCAGCTTCAATTTTAGCAAAAGTTACAAGAGACTTAGAAATAGAATTAATAAAAAAACATATCGGTAAAGAATTTGGTTCTGGTTATCCTTCTGATCCATTAACTAAAAGATTTTTAAAAGAAAATTGGAGTAAGTACCCAGAAATATTTAGGCATTCATGGTCTTCATATCAAGAATATTCAGAAGGTAAAAAATCTAAAAAACAAAAAAGTTTAATGGACTTTTAACTAAACACTAATTTTATAATTATCTAGAAGAATTATAAAAAACAGAAAAATTATTATTTTTATAACTAAATCTTGCAATACCACTAGGATTATTTAATAAATTATATTTAACATCTTGACCATAATCAATTTTATTAATACTGCCATTAATTGGCAAGATATAAACAATCCTTCCTAAACCCATTCTTATTTTTAAATTCTCAAAATCTCCAGAAATTTGAATTGGTGTTACTTTCAATATTTCAGTTAAAGCTACAGCACTACAACGAAAATCTGATTCAACAACAACATTAGTAAGTTCCATAAATTAAATGCAAAAATAACTTAGTTATAAAAGTTTCTAATAATAATCTTTTTAAACTCAAATTTAGTCACAATAATCAATGTTCAAAGATAAAATAGAGACTTTTTGGTCAAAGAATTATAAATTTATAATGTTTATACCAGTATTATTATTAGTAATTTCTTTAGGTATTATAGGTACAAAATTAGTTAAAACAGGAGCACCATTTAATAAAGATGTTACATTAAGAGGAGGGATTGCAGCTACAATCTATACAGATAAAGAATTTAGCGAAGATCAAATTAAATCTGCTTTAGGTGTAGAAGCAACAATAAAAAAATTAGGAGATGTAACAACAAGTAAACAATTGGGTTTTATAATAGAAGTTTCAGATCTAACAGAAAATCAATTAAGAGATATAATAAAAAATAAATTAAACATAGACATTGATAATAAAAATTTTAGTATAGAAGTAACAACACCTAAATTATCACAAGCTTTTTTCAAACAATTAATGTATGCTATAATATTTGCTTTTATATTAATGGGATTATCAGTATTTATAGCATTTAGAACTCCAATTCCAAGTATTGCAGTTATTGCAGCAGCATTTATGGATATAACAATAACTTTAGCAGTAATAGATCTTTTAAATTTACCAATGTCAACAGCAGGAGTGGTTGCTTTTTTATTAATAATAGGTTATAGTGTAGATACAGATATTTTATTAACAAATTATTCTATTAAAAAGAAAGACGGAAAATTATTTGATAGAATGTTTCATTCAATGAAAACAGGATTAACTATGACTGCATGTGCAGCAGTAGTTATGTTAACAGGTTTATTTTTATCAAATTCATTTGTGATTAAAGAAATGTTCCTTATAATTTTTATAGCTCTAATAGTAGATGTTATAACAACTTATCTTACAAATGCAGGAATATTATGGATGTACTGTAAAAAGAAAAACATACAATGAAATTTACAAAAATATTAAAACAACCAAGAGTAATAATTTTAATAATTTTCTTACTAATATCTTTCTTTTCAATAAATCATCAATTTTCAAAACAAGGAGTATCAGTTTCTTCTATTGAATTTAATGGTGCTGCTTATGATGCAGGATTAAGAACTCCAAGTCCAGAATTAACTCCAACAGCAAGAGAAAAAATCTTGGAAATTAATAATCAAAAAGTTAACTCAGTGTCAGAATTTTTTGAAGCAGAGAAAATAATTTTTATAAATAGTACAGCAAAAATAAAAACAACAAAATCAGAATATACTTTCTTAAAAGATAAAGCAGATCTAGGCATTGTAGTAACAGAAGCACCATCTTCTAATTTAAGAAAAGGTTTAGACCTACAAGGTGGAACAAGAGTTCTTCTAAAACCAGAAGGAAAAGTAACAGACCAAGACATTAAAGATATTATAGATACTATGGAAAGTAGATTAAATGTTTATGGCCTTGCAGATGTAACAATAAAGTCTGCATCTGATCTAGAAGGTAACAAATTTATAGTTGTTGAAATTGCAGGTACAACAAAAGAAGAAATAAAAAATATTATAGCAAATCAAGGAAAATTCGAAGCTAAAATTGGAAATGCAACAGCATTTGAAGGTGGAAAAAAAGATATTACATTTGTATGTAGAACTGATGGAACTTGTTCTAGAATACAAGCTTGTCAAGCTTCTGCAGAAGGTTATTATTGTAGATTTGAATTTGAAATTTCTCTAAGTGCTGAAGCTGCAGAAAGACATGCAAGAATAACAGATAAATTATCTATTGTAAGTTTAGGTTCTGGCCAAAAATCATTAAATGAAACTATAGATTTTTATCTAGATGGTCAAAAAGTTGATCAGCTTCAAATTGATGCAAGTTTAAAAGGTCAAAAAGCTACTCGTATCACAATTTCTGGTTCAGGAAAAGGTGTAACTCAAAATGAAGCAATACAAGATGCAATAAATAATAGAAATAAATTACAAACAATTTTAATCACAGGTTCATTACCTACAAAATTAGAAATAGTAAAAGTAGATACAATTTCTCCTTCATTAGGATCTGCATTTATTAACAATGCATTATTAATTGGTTTAATAGCAACTATTTTAGTAGGCCTAGTTATTTACATAAGATATAGAAGTTTAAAAATTACAATTCCAGTTATGATTACTGTTCTATGTGAAATTTATATTATTTTAGGATTTGCTGCTTTATTTAAACAAAATCTAGATCTAGTTGCAATTGCAGCAATTTTAGCAGCAGTAGGTACTGGTGTTGATGATCAAATTGTTATTACAGATGAAATTTTATATGGTACTTCTGGTGCTCTAAAACAGCAAATTAAAAAAGCATTCTTTGTTATTTTAGCAGCTTATGCAGCAACAGTTGCAGCAATGCTTCCATTATTAAGAGCAGGCGCTGGTTTACTAACTGGATTTGCAATAGTTACAATAGTTGGAGTTACAATTGGAGTTTTAATAACAAGACCAGCATTTGGTGCTATAGTAAGAGTATTAAGAGAAGAGTAAATATTTATATAGAATAATTCTTAACAAGATTTATAGGAAATTGAAATTAATAAAAAGATTTTAATTTTTAAAAATAATTATTGGAAACATTTATAAATATTTTATTATTATGTTAATTTATGGGTTTATTTACATCAAATTTATTTAAAAGAACTTTAATAGGGGTTGGCATAAAAATAAAGACGAATTAAATAAATTAATTATAGACTTAGATAAAAGAAAAAGGCTTGCTTTATTCAAAGAAGAACAAAAGAAAATGGACCAATTAGAGAAGAAGAATGATTATTTTTCAAATTTAAGAATAACAACTTTTGAAGATTGTTCATATAGGTATAAGTTAAGGTATATAGATAAGTTAAAATCGGATTTTTCTGGAATTGAAGTATTCATGGGACAAGCTGTTCACTATGCTTTGGAACAATTTTATAGAGATTTTCAGTTGAATATTAAAAGAGATAAACAAGATATAATTAATTATTACAATTCTTATTGGGATAAGGGTTTTAATGATAAAATATTGATTGTAAAGAAAGATTTAAGTGCTTCTGATTATAGGTCTAAAGGCATTAAATTTCTATGGGAATATTTTGATCGATTCAAACCTTTTTTACATCATGAAATTATTGATGTTGAGGTATTGGATACAATTAAATTATCTAATGACGATTCATATTATATTAAAATAGATTTACTAACTAAAGATGAGAAAGGTACATACTTTGTCTGCGATTATAAGACAGGTAACAAACACTTTACTCAATCCGAATTAGATCAGGACCTTCAACTTCCGATGTATGCACTTTGGGTCAAGAAAAGATATCCGGATGCAATGGATATTAAATTAGTCTGGTTTTATCTATCACATAATACTGTGATGATTTCTAATCTTACAGATAAAAGATTGATGAATACGAAAAAAATTGTTGAAAAAAAGATTGAAAATATAAAAAACCAAAAAAAATTTCCTGCTAATCCGTCTACCTTGTGTAACTGGTGTAGTTATAAGGATATATGCCCTTATTGGAAAAATCAAGGTTTTGAGTGGGATGTCTAATAACAAAATACCTTCAATTATAGTTAAACAAAATAATAACTGAAAATCTGAAGTCAGGTCTTAGCATTTCACCTTTGTTTATTTTTGGTTCCTATTCGCATGTAGGAGCACTTGTAGCACTGTTTATTGGAAATCTAGCCACATATCAATCAGAAGGTAATTTCTAGTACATTTCTAAAAACGAAAAACTCATTATCTAACAGCTAATTACCTGACGTTAACTTAACAGCTTAGGAAAGAGTAAACCTTTTATACTTCTTTTAATTAAAAATAATTATTAAAAATTGAGGTGAAAAAAATAATGGATACACAACTAATTTTACTTTATGTTATTCTAGGCGCAATTATAGGAATAGTTTGGAGTTTAAGAAAAATTTATGTTTTAGAAGCAAGACTAGTTGCTTTAGATCTTAAAGCTGAACACTTAATTGAAAAACTAGTAAAAAAGAAATAAATTTATTTTTATTTTTTCTTCAATAATATTACTAATTTTCTGTAGAAAACTATTTAAAGCCTTTTAAGTCCCATCCAAATAACCTATGACATTTGGAGGTTAAAATGGATCTGAACACTAACGTATCAAAAGAAATTTTAGACAAGACTTATGAAGTATTAGACTTAGTAAAAAAGTCTGGAAAAATAAAAAAAGGCACTAATGAGGTCACTAAAGCTATAGAAAGAGGAACTGCTAAATTAGTGGTAGTAGCTCAAGACACAAATCCTAAAGAAATAATTATGCATCTTCCTGCTCTATGTGAAGAAAAAGGAATACCTTTAGTTGCTCTTCCTAAGAAAGAAGACCTAGGAGAAGCAGCAGGATTAACTATTCCAACAGCTTCAATCGCAGTTATTCAAGAAGGCGATGCTAAACAAGCTATAAAAGAATTAACTTCTAAATTAAAAGCTTAATTAAAATGGCTGAAAAAGATAAGAAAAAACAAGAAAGTAAGCAACCAGATAAAGTTGCACCTATAGCTGATAATAAACAAAAAGAACAGCAAAAAGTTCAAGATAAAAAACAAGAAAAAGCTTCTTCATTATTTACTCCTGCAGTACCTGCACAAGTAGAAGAAATAGTTGGTAGAACAGGAACTAGAGGAGAAGCAATTCAAGTTAGATGTAAAGTTTTAGAAGGAAGAGATGTTAAAAGAATTTTAAGACGTAATGTTAAAGGTCCAATTAGGATTGGTGACATCTTGATGTTAAGAGAAACAGAAATTGAAGCTAGAAAACTAACACAAGGTAGGAAATAAAAATGGTCAAATGTTCATTTTGTGGAAATAATATAGAACCTGGAACTGGTAAAATTTTTGCTAAAAATGATTCAACTATCTTTTACTTTTGTTCAAACAAATGTGAAAAAAACCAATTAAAATTAAAAAGAATTCCTAGAAAGATTAAATGGACACAAGAATTTAGAAAAATAAAAGGCTCAAAATAAAAATTAAGTGTCTTCTGAATAACCCATTAAAAAAGCCCACTCATTTAAATCTAGTTCATCGTCTTCTAGTTCTTCATTAATTAAGTCTGTTTGTTTTACTCCGTCTTCTCCTCTATAAAGGTTTGTCATAAATTTTGTTCTTATCATATTATTTTCCCCCTTAAGAATGTGTAGTTCAGATATTATATATAATTGATCTATATACAAAATATATACCATATAAAAATTACAAACAAACCCCATAATAACTTATTTTAAAATAATTAAAGACTAAAAACCTTTTTGATAAATAATAAAGCCTTTTTATCAACTAAAATAACATACAAAAGCTATTTAAAATTGAAGTAAATTTAAATTAAAATGCTAAGACAAGTTATAGTTACAATAATGGGAAATGTAGATTCTGGTAAATCCCAGACTATTGATTGTATAAAAAAGACTTCCATTGTATCCTCAGAACCAGGTAAAATTACTCAGTCAATAAAAGCATATTCAATTTCTTTAGAAGCAATTAAAGATGTATGCAAAGATCTATTAGATATTTCAAGAATAAAAGTTCCTGGATTATTATTTATTGATACTCCAGGCCATGCAGCATTCTCAAATTTAAGAAAAAGAGGAGGATCTTTAGCAGATATAGCAGTTTTAGTAGTTGATGTTAATGAAGGAATTAAACCTCAAACAATAGAAGCTTTAGAAATATTAAAACAAAATAAAACCCCCTTTGTAATTGCTTTAAATAAGATTGATTTATTAAATGGCTGGCATAGTAATTTAGAAGTTCCTTTAGTTAAAAGTATTAATTTACAGTCTCCATCAGTCCAAAAATTATTAGATGATAAAGTTTACAATCTAGTAGCTAGTTTTTATTACCATGCATTAAATACAGAAAGATTTGATAGAGTAGAAGACTTTACAAAACAAATAGTAATGATTCCTATGTCAGCAAAAACTTCTGAAGGGATTCCAGAATTATTAATGATTATTACAGGTTTAGCTCAGAAATTCTTAGAATCTCAATTAAGTTATGATGCAAATACTCCAGCCGAAGGAACTGTTTTAGAAATTACAGAAGAAAAAGGTCTAGGCCTATGCATGGATACAATAGTTTACAAAGGAAAAATAAAACTTAATGATACAATAGTTATTGGAACTTTAAATGAACCAATTGCAACAAAAGTTAAAGCATTATTCTTAGTAGAAAAAAACCAATTAAAAACATTAAAAGAAGCAGAAGCAGCTATTGGTGTAAAAATTTCTGCTCAAAATATTAGTTCAGTAATTCCAGGAATGCCATTAAGAGTTGCAAATAAAGAAACAGAAAAAACAAAAATAGAAATAAAAAAACAAATTGAAGAAATAACTTTAGAATTAGACAATGAAGGAATTGTAATAAAATCAGATTCTCTAGGAAGTCTAGAAGCTTTAATTAATATGTTAAGAGAAAAAGGAATTAAAATAAAAAGAGCTTCTATAGGTGATATTTCTAAAAAAGACCTTGCTGAAGCATTATCTGGCACAAGTTCATTGCATAAAGTAATACTTGGTTTTAATGTTAAAACTATAGAAACAAATGAAATAAAAATTTTAACTCATAATATAATTTATTCTTTAGTTGATAGTTTTATCTCATGGCATAATGAAGAAAAACAAAAAATAGAAGATAAATTAATTAGTTCTCTACCAAAACCTTGCAAGATTAAAATTTTAGAAGGATATATTTTCAGACAATCTAATCCTGTTGTATGCGGAGCAGAAGTTATAGCTGGATTATTAAAATCAGGAACAAGCTTAATGAAAGACTTTAATTCAATAACAGAAGTTAAAGAAATACAGCATGAAGGTAAGAAATTAACTCAAGCTAAAAGAGGAGATCAGCTTGCAATATCTCTTCCAGGAGTAACAATTGGAAGACAAATAAAAGAAAATGATATTCTTTATTCTGATATAAGTGAAGAAGAGTTTAGAAGTTATAAAAAGTTTAAAAAATTAATTACAGATGAAGAAGTTGAAATTCTAAAAGAAATTGCTGAAATAAAAAGAAAAGTAAATCCTACATGGGGAATTTAAAAAAATTTATTAAGATTAATATTTTATAATTGACTAACATGTTCTAAAGCTGCTGCTCTTCTATCTTTTACACCATAAATTCCTCTGCCAACTATTGCACTCCAAGAATTACCAGCAACTTTAGTCGCATCAGAAATTTTACCACCTTGAGCTACAAATCCTGGTGCATAAAATGTTGGAGTAATTCCTTCTTCTTCTATAATTGCTTTTATTTGTTCTATTACATCTGGTTTATTCCCAGGAACAACAAAATTATTTACTCCAGCTCTTGCAGCAATTTTATACATATTCATAGCACCTTC
>JAHFKB010000037.1 GCA_023245565.1 archaeon | reverse complement strand
TTCTATGCATCTGCTATAATCACCATGTATTGTAATAATTTTCTTAGGTTTAGGTTCTAGATTTCCAACCCAGCTTACTAATTGTTTAAAATTACTATGTCCACTAAATCCTTTAATAGTATAAATTTTCATTAAAACTTTAGTTGTTTCTGGTTTTTTACTTCCTCCAGATACAAAAGTTAATTCTCTTTCACCTTCTTCCATTCTTCTACCAATACTTCCTACACCTTGATAACAAGTAAATATTAAAAGATTCTTAGGATTTTCAGCAAAGTGTTTAAAATATTCTAAAGCTGGCCCGCCTTGAAGCATACCAGAAGTTGCCATAATAATATAAGGCCCTTTTCCATCTTTTACTTCTTGCATTTCTTTTTGTGAAGTAATTTTTTTAAATATTGGGCTTAAAAATGGATTATGATCTTTTTGGAATAATTCTCTTTTAACTCTAGGACTTAAATAATCAGGGTAAGCTGTATGAATTGCAGTAACATCCCAGATCATACCTTGAACATAAACCAGCATTTCAGGAATTTTCTTTTCTCTCATAGCTCTCTCAAGTATTAACATTATTTCTTGAGATCTTCCTACACCTAAAACTGGCATTAAAATTTTTCCTTTTTCTTCTACAACTTCATTTATTAATTTAATTAATTCTTCTTCACTTTCTTTTCTATCAGGACTAGTATCACTTTTAGTACCATAAGTACTTTCCATCATTACACTTTCAACTCTAGGATATCTAGTTATTGCAGCACCTAATAAATTACTCATCTCATAATTAAAATCTGAAGTATTATGCATAAAGACAAAACCTTCCCCGCCTAAGAAATTCTCATAACCTTGAACTCTAAAGTCATAAACATATTTACCACTAGGTTTTATTTTCTTAATACTTTTTATTTTATCAAATAATAAATCAGATCCAATTAAACTTAAATCACATTCATCAATGTCAAACTCATTAAGTTTTGTTATTCCGCAAGATTGAGCATTTTGCCATGGGGTTACAGATAAACTAGCTTGAGCTTTCTTTGATAAAGCCAATAATGGAATTCTAAGATCAAAACTCGCCTTATTCCATTTTAAATTTAGACTTTCCTTAAGATCTTCAACTTGAGAATTATTTATTCCAATCTCTTCTAAAAATTCTTGTATTTTCTCAGCATTATATATACTTCCAGAGTACATTCCATTATATTTATTATAATTTAATCTAGCAACCAAACCAAATTGTAATAAAATAAAAGTTACATCATCAATTAAACCCTTACTTTTACTTGTATAATAGATTTTACGTCCTTCTTTTTTTATAGTTATTCCGCCATCACCTGAAAAATAACCATATAAGAAATCAGATAAAATTTCCTTATTTGCTAATAATAATTCTTTCGGTGTTCTTTTATCATATGCGTTTTTTCCGCATTTTAATATCACTGATAAAAGTTTTTTTAATTGTTTTGAGTTAAAAAGCACACAATGATCTTTATATCTAACATCTCCTATAATACCAAATTGATTTTTTATTATGTTATAACAATCATTTAAAATTTCATTATTATAATTAACAATTTGAACTGTTTGAGAATTTTTACTTGGATTTCCTTCAGCTATATAATATCCTAAAAACCTAGCAAAATCTCTATTAATCTTTAATTTATTAGGTAATGGGTGAAATACTCTAGGTTGATATTTTAATTTTAAAATCTTAAAGGCTCTAGCAACTCTTCTTGTATGAATTTTATATTTTTTTGCAATATCTCTTTTAAATGTTCCTTTATAATAATCAAATAACCAAGTTATTATTTCTTTTTTATCATTAGCCTCAAGTTTAGAAAAATTTTCACTGTGTTTTTCTATCAAAGAATTAATTAAATTTTTATCTTCTATACTTATTCTTAACTCTCCTAAATAGGGAAGAAGATCAATTATAGGTTCTTTATTTAGGCTTGGAAGATTTTTAGCTCCAATTATAAAATCTCCTTCTTTTAATTCACTAACTTTTTTAGAAATAATATTTCCATTTTCACCACTAAAAATGCTATGTCCTGCTGTAACTTTAATTTCTCTTCCACTATCTGTTTTTATTTCAAACAAATCTTCTTTAATTGTATGTCTTACAAAACTTGTAATAGGGACTATTTCGCTCTTTAATGTTTTAGGATTAAAAGCAATTGTAGCATATTTTTTAGTATTTAGTTTTTCTTGAGCATTGCCATTATTAATTATAAATCCTTCACCATTTTCAAATTCTTCATCAATAAATTTGCCAATTTCTTCAAATTTGACATTATCTTCTCCGTCTATAACAGTAACTTTTGTACTAGCATCTAAAGAATACAAGAAATTATGTAACCCATTACCAATATGTAAATGTGCAATTGCACTTCCTAAAGTATGTCCAGCATTATACAAAGTTAATCTCATATCTGGAGTAATATCACTTACTTCTTCATATTCTAAACAAACAGAGTGTTTAACAAATTCTTTTACATCATTTACAGTATAAGGAGCATCATTACCTTCTTTTTGTGCAATCTCTATAAGATCTAAACACATTAAAGCAGTTACATCTCTGCAAGGAGCTGTAGCATATGTTGGTCCTCTAAATCCCATTTTGTATAAAAATGGAACAGTACCACAGTGATCAATATGTGAATGACATAAAACAATAGCATCTAATTCTTGAATATTAAATTCTGGTGCATCTAAATAAGGAAAAGCATATTCTCTTGGTGCAGCAACATTAAAACCACAGTCAAGTAAAACTTTGCTCTCAGGAGTTTGTAATAAAAAACAACTTCTTCCTACTTCTCTTGCACTTCCTAAACAAGTTAATCTAACCCATTCATCTCTTCTTGATTTAGTCCAGCCTTCATAAATTCTTTTTCCAATTTTATGTAAGAATTTTTTTCTATAATCTGAATAATCATAAAGAACTTGTCTTATATTTTCTATTAATTTTGATCTCATTGGTGGAATTCTTCTAACTATTGGGGTCCATAAAGTTTCTTTTTTAATTTCTTTTAAAATATCTCCGCCCTTTCCTATAGCAGTTCCAGGTTTTTCAGATTCTATAATTACTCTGCTTCTTTGAGTATCAAATATAATATTTAATTTATTTTTATCTTCATCTAATAATTTTTCAATATATTTCTTTGTATCTTCTAAATCTAAAACTACAGTAGGATCAGCTCTTACTTCAACTCTTTTTTTTATATTATCAACTATTTGTTTAATTACTCCCTTATTATCTAATAAAAATTCTTTATTCTTTGTATACAATACAATATTAGAACCTTCAAATACTGCTTCACTTATACCTGCACCTGTAGGCAAGTCTTTCATTACTTCATCTATTATTTTTACCATTTTCTTTAATATAAGAAAAACTATAACAAATTTTTAAGCTGATACTCTAGTATCTAATTGTTTACTAAATACTTTCTTAGTTCCATCTTTTGTTATAGTTATAACATCACAACCAGCACCGCTTGCAGCATCTCTTTGCATTGATGCATTTAAAGCGCTTACTACTAATTTAACTCCATCTTCAACATTTAGATTTTCTTTATAATTAGCTTCTAATACTCCAATAGCAAACAACATACCAGAACCTTCTGATGTATAATCATCATATTTACTACATGAACCATCCATTCCTATTTGATATAAATAAGTTCCTTCCTTATCTCTTCCACCTAATAAGAAAGCAGTAATTCCTTCTATAGTAGAATATTTTCTAACATTTTGATAAACTAAGTTTGCTAATAAATTTGCAACTTCTTTAACTTTTAATTTTCTATTTTTTCTTAATTCATCAATTTTTATTTGTGCTCTAATTAATTTTGTTAATAATTGAATATCAGAAACTAAACCTGCAACAGTAACAGCAATATCTTCATTTATTATAATAACTTTTTCAAATTTTTTACTAGAAACAATAGATCCGCCTAATGTAACTTTTCTATCTGCTCCTAAAACTATTCCATCCCTACATACAATTCCAACATTAGTTGTTCCTGTTTTTAATAATTTATTTTCGTCCATATGAATCACCTAGAATTCATTATATTATACATATCAACATCTTATTTATATAGATTACGATTTTGATTCAATTACTCTATAAACTAAGTTTCTACCTTGATTTCCTTTTTCTTTTAATTCTAAAGTTATTCTTTGTTGTTCTTTAATATTAAGTAAATTAGTATAAATCATTTTTATATTTTTAGTTATGAAATTACCTTTATTTTCTCCTATCTTAGTATCTGGTTTTCTGCTTGTTCTATAAGTTTCTATACTTAAATCATTCCCATATAATATCCTAAATGAAACTTGATAACCTGGAAATTTTTCATTATGTTCTTTTCTTACAGGTATTAGATTATATTTAAAACAAGTTGGATTATGTAAACTTATATCTAATTTTTCTCCAACTTCAATATTAGGTATATAATATTCAGCTAATTCTTCTAATGGTTCAGTAGCACTTCTAAGTTTTCTTTGTCTAATACTTATACCATTTATTAAATCATAATCAACTCTTTCAACTTTAAAATTTAAAGCAATTGTTGCAGGAACTTCAATTTCTAATAATCTTGGAAATCTTTCCTTAATACCCAATTTTAATTCATATGCAAGAAAACCATTAAAATTTGTCTCAACAGGACTATATTTTTTTAATCTTTTAGTAATTTCTCCAGCTATATTTTTACCATATTCATTATCAGAATTATATACAGGTAAAATAAGTAAATAACTATCTCCTTTTCTAGCTAAAACTAATCCAGAATTTTTTAAAAGATTTGAATCCTTTAATAAAGCTGAATTTTCTGCTCTTAATCCTTCAAAAATAATAGATGATAAACCATCTCTTAATCTTTTAGATAATGTCATAAAATTTAAAAATAAATAGAATTTATTAAACTTTCGTAATGTAACCATTCAAAAGTGGTTGCTTAAATAATTATTTATCTAACATCTGCAACCTCTAAAACTGAACTTTGTTCTAAATTTCTCATTTGTGCTAGAATTTTTCCTGCTAATTCTCTATTAGTTTGAAAACCACCATGTACAATTCTATTTGTTAATAAATTAGTAAAATATCTAATTCCTTCTTCTCTATTCATAACTCCTAATGAATCTAAATATTCTAATGTTAATGGTATTGAAGAACATAATTGAATTTCACTTTTTTCTCCTGGGGTTGGTAATTTAATTGGACCTAAATTTAATCTTGGTATTGAAGCCCATTGTCTTCCAATTTTTAATTTAGATTCACTAATTCTTTTTTCTAATACTTCTCTATCAGGACCTTGAACTAATAATTCTAAAGTTTCTCTAGCTATTTTTTCTATATCTATTTTCTTTGGTAAATAAATTTCTGGGTTATGCCATTCTTGTTCTCTTATACCTTTATATAATTCTAACATTCTATGAATAAATGGTCTAAAATCTCCTTCTCTTTTACTTCTTTCAACATCATTAAAACTTTTTTTAAGAGGACCATTTAAGTCTTCAATATCATATTGTACTGGTCCCATAACAAATTGATTGTTTTCCATTGAAATATCAAACATTACAGTTTCATTATTAGCAACTCCTAAGGAAACAGGATCATAATAAGAAACACTAAGAAAAATATCTTTAGTATAAGGATCCATATCAGACATTCTACCTTTTTTTAAATCTATTAATTTTCTAGGATCTCTCTTATATAAAAATTCAAGGAAATCTTTTGGAACAACTTCATCAAAATGTTTTTTAGTTTCTTCTAAAGGTTTATATCCAAACCAAATAGTAAATTGTTTTGATTGTGGTTTAATAACTTTTTTATTAGCATAAAGTGCACCCATATAAAAAAATAAACCACTTTCTTTAAATTCCCCAATACTATATTTATCCATATCAAAATTTAAAATTAATTTTATACTATCAGCAACTTTTTGCATATGTTCTAAAGGATCTCCATAATTATCTTCTAAATCTTCTGGTTTATATTCTCTAACAGCTTCAATTAAATTTCTTGCAACCTTACTTCTTGGATTATAAATTCTTGGATCATGCCATTTATCTTCATCAATTTCAGCAAAAGATTCTAGCTGTCTATGAACCCAAGGTCTAAAATCTCCTTCTAAAGAATATTTCTCTAATTGAGAAATTTTAAGATTTTTTCTTGCTATATCAACATCAATTCTACCATAATCTAAATCTTTACCCCTAACATAAGTGTAATGTTTTTCCTTAACTCTAAATTCTCCAGAATCATCTTGTTCTATTGTTAAATCTAAATATTTATCATCTTTATGCTGTTCATCTTGAATTCTTTCTTTAACATAATCAAAACCTACAGTAATTTTACTACTAAATTCTCCAAAAGCATAAATATTATCTTGATAAAAATTAATATCTTTAATTGGTTTAGCATTAAAATTTTTCCCTTCTAAATATTTTAAAAATCTTTCATGATCTGTATCATCATCTGTCTTATATCTAAAAAATATTTGCAATACACCAGATTTATCACTTGTATTGGTTCCTAATTGCAAAACTAAAAATAAATCCCCTTTCTCTATATTTTCTTTTTCATATACTTTATCTATTTGAAAATAGGTTCCTATTGTTGAACGATTATTAAGTTTTAATAAATCATCACTAATTTTTTGTACAAATTTTAAAGGATCTCCAAATCTAGTAACTTTAGTTTCTAAATTTTCTCCCTCACCAAGACCTATAATTTTAGGAATACTTATTAATTTATTTTCTTTTTCTTTAACTAAATGAATTCTTCTCTCTTTAGTATGTGTTTTATAAATTGCTAGTAAACTAAGTTCTTTTTCAAAATATTCCAAAACTAAATTTTTTAGTCCAGTTTTTATTCCTCCACTCTGAGGATATATTCTAGATCCAAAACCCCAATATTCTAAAATAGTTTTATGTGTTGGTTTTTTTGAAATTTTATTTGGTAAACCAGTAGAAACATCTAACTCTTCAACATAACCATTTAATAAAATAGGTTTTTTTACAGTTTTTATTTTTATATTATTATCATAAACTGAATAACCATCATAACCAACATCTATTTGAGTTCCAGTTAAAATATAATAATATTCATCAGATTCGTTTAATAAAGAATTTCTAAGATTTTTAGTTGCATCATCATAAGAAGGTAATTGCATAATAAAATTATAAGTTTGTAAAAGTTCTCTTAAATTTGGAATTCTAGTTCCATTAGGTAATCTTTCATGAAAATTATCTCTAAATAGAGAATAATTAGCATCTAAAGGATTTCCAGTATAAAATGTTTTATCAGGTCCCTTACTTGGATAAGATAAAGGACCACTAGAAATTAATCCAACTTGAGGAATTTCTACCCATTCATCACCAATCACAAAATTATATTTTATTTTACTCATCTAAATTTCCTCTAAGTTTACTAACTATTTCTCTAGCTTTATTTACATCAGTTTGAAATTGACCATGAGTAATTCTATTAATTAAATTTGTAAGTACAACTCTATGAGCTTCTTCTGCACCTAAACTATAAGCTAAATATTCAATTAAAACTGGTGCATTATCAATTAAAGGATTATAATTTTTTTCTCCTGGTGTAGGTAATCTAATAGGACCTAAGTTTAGTCTAGGAATAGATTGTAATTTTCCAAGATTAAATCTTGCTTCTTCAATTTTAGGTTCTAATTTTCTATATTCACTAGGAGTAAATAATTCTTTAGCAGTTTCTTTTACCAATTCATCCAATTCATCAATTTTATTTTCTTTCCCACCAGTTAAAAAATAATCTATAAAATCATCAATCCAACATTTCCAATTATTTATATCAATTCTTGAATCCTCTTCTGTAGAATGATTTATTCCACTTATAACATATTTATTGTCTCTTTTTTCTATATCTAATGAATATTCGTCTCTTGGAAAATAATCTAATGGATTAAATGTTAATTCTAATAATTTTCCTCCAAGTTTTCCTGTTGCTGGATTATAATCTTTTAATTCATCTTCACTTCTAGCACCTAATTTACTTATTGTTATATCAAGTTCTCTTTTGCCTTCTCTATCTGCAATTTTATAACTTAATATTTTCCATGAAGTATGTTGTCCATTAAGACCAACATTATTATCTGTATGTCCAGTACAACTTTGAGATTTACAATAATCTTTAAAAGT
This sequence comes from archaeon, assembly GCA_023245565.1. Classification (GTDB taxonomy): domain Archaea; phylum Nanobdellota; class Nanobdellia; order SCGC-AAA011-G17; family GW2011-AR18; genus JACPCE01. The sequence continues at coordinate 804 of JAHFKB010000037.1, read as the reverse complement.
TTCAAAAAATTCTCTTAAATATATTAATGGATCTTCAATTCTAGAAGAAGCTTTATGTTTTTCTTTATATTCTTTAACCAATGAATCTAAATCTCTTTCACTAGATTCAACAACTAAAGTTTTATCACTAACATTTTTAGTTTTTCTTTGACCTTTATTACCAAAAAAGAAAACTTTTAAACAATTATCTAAGTATTCATGCCAATCATCTTTAAAATATTTTTTAGTTATTGGATCTTTATTATCAGTTTGTATTTTATATTCTGCATCAATTTCATTTTCTTTATGCAAACTTATACCAAAAACTTTTTTAGGATTACTTGGAAAAACCAACTTACAAGACAATCCAACATTTTTAACATGTTTATAATTTCTAAAATAAGATAAATCATCTTCAATAAAACTAAAACCATCATTAAATATATTACCACGAAGAGATCCAGATAAATCAACCCAGATAGTAAATTCCCTTCTTTTACCACCATGACCCCTAGCAAATTTAATTTCTTTATAGACTAAAATATCATACTTACTATCTTTTTTATGATCAGAATCATAAATTATTATTTTTTGTCCAACATAAAAATGTGCAGCATTAACTAAAAATGGATGTAATGCTCTTAATGGATCAGATTCTTTTTCAATTAAAGGAAATTCAAATAAACAATCTAAATCATTTATTTTGTTTGTAATTTTATTAGTGACATGATTCTGAGCAAGCATATCATAAGCTATTTGATAAAATGTTAGTTCTTCAGCAATTCTTAATCTCTGCTCCCACCCTTTATCTTTATGATCAAGCAT
>JAHFKB010000036.1 GCA_023245565.1 archaeon | reverse complement strand
ATATTCTGGAGTTTTAAAAATTACTGCACCGCCTGAATTATTTAGAGATGTTCCTGAATTTATGCAAAATAGTGTTAAAGCACTTTATGCAATTGGTGGAATAATTGCTGGTTCTGCAGTTATAGGTGCATTTGCAATTGCTAGTGTTGTTGGTGTTTCTACACTTACTGTGTTGTCTGTTGGTTTAACTGCTGCTGCATCAGGAACTACTGCTGTTGCTACAACTGCAGCTATAACAGCAGCCACTACCGGTGCTACTGCTGGTGTTACTACTGGGTTGACTTCTGCTGCTGCTGCTAGTGCATCTACTGTTTATGGTTTAATTGTTGCTGCTGTTCTTATAATAATTGCAGTTGTTTTTTCAACAACTATGAAAGTTAATGATGAATCAAAAGTAGAAATTACTTGTAAACCTTGGACTCCTCCAGAAGGAAGTAAAAATTGTAATTTATGTCATGAAGCTGGAGAAAGAAAATATTTAGTTGATGGAAATTTGAAAACTGAAAAAGTTGATTTTACAGCTGGAGGATTACATCAATGTACTCCTTATTTATGTTGGAGTTTAGGAAAAGGTTGTAAATATACTGAATCTAATGAAGGACCAAAATGTTTACCTACTGATTGTAGTAAAGATGCAAATGCACCAAAAAGATCTCCACTTGCAGATTTAGGTAAAGAAAATCCAAATTCTTGTGTTAGTAATATTGAAGGTAATGGTCAAGATCTTCCTTGTACTCCAGTTGCAGATAGTGTTGTTCCAGATACAGGACATGGTGGATATAAAATTGCATTTGTAAAACCAAATACAAATATTAAAATTGGAATAAATACAGATGAACTTGCTGTATGTAAATGGGATTTAGAAAAGAAAACTAAATATGAAGATTATTCAAAAACATTTGATCAAGTAGAACCTTCAAAAGTACACACTATTAAATTAGAAGCTGGAAGAGATTTATTAGATGGAGAGAAAAAAACTATTAATGTTGTATGTAAAGATATATGTCAAAATCCAATAAGTTATCAATCAATTTATACTATTGATATAGAAGTTGCTAAGATGAAAGATTTAGGAGCTCCTGCTTTTGTTTCTATAGATCCTAAAGATGGAGCTTCATTAAAATCAAATTTATTTTTAAATTCTACTTCACCAACATTAAAACTAAATGAAAAAGCTCAATGTAAATATAGTATGAATAATGATCCTTATGATGTTATGAAGAGTCCTACTTTTGATTGTGGAACTAGTGGGTGTTCAATTATATTAACAGATATAAAAGAAGGAGAAAATACTTTTTACATTAGATGCAAAGATAAAGATGGAAATATAAATGTAGATTCAATTCCAAATAATAACGGATATAAATTAATTAGAAGTAAACCTTTAGTTATTGATAGTATAAAATGTAAAAATGCTTTTGATAATAATTGTGGAACTATTTATGATAGTAATTTTACTTTAGAAGTTGTTACAAGTAGTGGTGCAGAAAATGGAAAAGCTGTTTGCTCTGCTACAAGCACTAATGGATTATTTTATGAATTCTTTAATACTAATTCTAGTGTAAGCACACAGAAAATTGGACCTAGAGTTACTGGAAATTATACTGAATTTATTAAATGCGAAGATAGTGTTGGAAATGAAGTTAAAGGAAATGTAAGTTTTTTAATGATAAGTGATGAAGATCCTCCTAAAGTTTTAAAATTAGGTTTAGAAGGAGCTAATCTAAATATTTTAACTAATGAATTTGCTATTTGTAAATATGGAAATAGTAGTAGTTTATTATTTAATGATATGATTAAATTTGAAAATACAGATGGAATTAAACATAGTGCTAATATTGGAAATTCAAATTATTTAAATGTAAAATGCAGTGATAGATTTAATCATGTGAATAATTTTGATCTATTTAAAGGTAAATAAGAATTTTCTAATAATTGGTAAAATTTACTATAATTTCTAAGAAAGATTTATAAATTCTAAAGTATACTAAAAGTATACCGTGGAAACTACTACTATAAAAATTCATAAAACGACTAAATTTATATTAGATGAATTTAGGAATGAAAATGAAAGTTATGATAAAGCAATTATAAAAATAATTGAAAAAATTAAAAATAAAAATTTAACTAAAAATTTAATAGAAGCTTATAAAAATATGGGTAAAAAGGATCTTGAAATTTTGAATGAATGGGAAACAGCTTCTAAGGAGCTATAATGATTGATGTGAAAAGAGGGGAAATTTGGTTAGTTAATTTAGATCCAACTGTAGGTCATGAAATAAAAAAACCAAGACCTGGAGTTATTATTCAAAATGATATAGGTAACAAGTATAGTCCAATTACAATAATTGCTCCTATTACTTCTCAGAATATTAATAGAGTATCTCCTATTGAAGTTTTATTAGGTAATGTAAAAGGTTTGAAAAAAGAATCAAAAGTTTTATTAAATCAAATAAGGGCCATAGATAAAATAAGATTAATTAAGAAATTAGATAAACTTCATCAAGATAATTTAATAAAGATAGATGAAGCAATAAAAATCAGCTTAGATTTAATGTAATTCTTATTATTAATTATTTGTAAATTTTATTGAAAAATTTTGGAAAGATTTATAAATAACTTAAATAATGTTATTTAATATTAAATAAGGAATAAAATGACTTTAAAAACTTTTAATCTTAATCAGGAAGTTTATGGTAAATTTTCAGCTTTTTGTAAGGGTCATGGTATTAGTATGAGTAAACAAATAGAATTATTTATGGAATCGCAAATAGAAAATGAACCTGAAGTAAAAAGAACATATTTAGAGAAATTGAATAATATTAGAAAAGGTAGATTTATTATTGTGAAGAATTTTACTGAAAAATATGGTTTAGAATAATGAACTATAATTTGTGTATTTCTGAAGAATTAAATAAAAAATTTGATAAACTTAGTAAGAAAAATAAAAAACAACTTGAAATAATAAATAAAAAAGTTCAACAAATCTTAGAAAACCCTTATCATTTTAAACCTTTAAGAGGAGATATGTATGGTTCAAGAAGAGTTCATATAGACAAGTCTTTTGTTCTTATTTATGAAATTGATGAAATTAATAAAATAGTAAAACTTTTAGATTATGATCATCATGATAATATATATTAATTGCAAATTAAAATGTAAAATAAAAATCTAATTATTAAAAGTTATAATTTTAAAGATTTAATTAAATGGATTAAATAATTATCAAAATCTAAGAAAAAATTAAAGATTAGTAAAAATATTGATGAAATAGTTTATGGCATTAAAATATAGTTTTCTTTAATTATTATTTAATTGAACGAAAACATTTAAATAGAATTAAAATGGTTAAAACATATGCAGAAAAGGGGCCAGGTTAGTGTATTTGCTATAGTTGGTATAGTAATTCTTATAATTGTTGCATTATTATTTTTTTTAAGAAATGAATATGGTTTTTTTGTATCTCCAACTTCTTTTTTGAGTGATAAAGCAAAACCAATTGAAGATAATCTTAAAACTTGTGCTGATCAAAGTCTTAAAAATAATTTAGAAGAATTTGGAAAACAAGGCGGAGACTTTTTTCCTAATGAATATTTATTTTATCAAAGTAAATCTGTAAAATTTTATTGTAAAAATCTTCCCAATACTGAAACATGTTTAAATGTTATGCCTAGTTTTGATGAAATTAAAAATAATTTAAAAAATAAAATTGATTTTGATTTAAATGATTGTTTAGATAGAGATTTAATTAAAAGTGGTTTTGGATATAAAATAGAAGCAGGTAAATTAAACACTGAATTATTAACTTCTTCTTCTAATTTAGCAGTTAAAGTACATTATGATGTTAAAATTTTTAAAGATGGAAATCAATATGGAATTAAAGATGTTGTTGTAAATTATGATGCACCCATAGAAGAAATTTATGCTGTTGCTGTTGATATTGTTAATTCAGAAGCAAGAGTTGGGTTTTTTGAACAATTATTATATATGTTAAATAAAAAAGGACAATATGTTGTTAATTTGGATAAACCTTATCCTGATAAAGTTTATAAAATTAATAAAAAAAATAGTAACTTTGAATTTTGGTTTGCTATTGAAGGTGAGAGAAACTTATGAATACTAAAAAAGTTTTAAGTTTTGTACAGATTTTTTTAGTTATTAGTTTAAGTTTTGTATTTATTCTTAGTTTTAATTCTTCTATTGTAAATGCAGATGAACAACAAGTTTGCTGTGAAAAAGACAATGGTGGAAATTTCTGTAATTATGTTCCTAGTAGTGAATGTACTGGTGCTGGTGTATTAAAGGCTGCAACTAGTTGTGATCAAACAAGTTTTTGTAAAGCTGGATGCTGTGCTGGAGTAAATGGTTTTTGTTATAATAATTATCCTAAAGCAATGTGTGAAAAAAAATATGGGGGAAGTTTTACTAGTGAACCAAATTGTGGAAATGTAAATGAATGTAAATTAGGATGTTGCATTATTGGAACTCAAGCTGCTTATTTAACTAGAGGAAGATGTATAGAAGAGACTAGTAAATATCCTGATTTAGAAGTTGATTTTAAAGATAATGTAAATAGTGAACAAGAGTGTTTGAATTTAGCTAAGAATACTGAGAAAGGATGCTGTGTTACTGACGATAAAAAATGTAAATATGGAGCTAAATCTGAATGTAATGTTCAAAATATTATAAATGGAACTGGTTTTTATAAAGATACTTTTTGCGGAAGTTTAAAAAATAATTGTGATTGTGCGTCTGCAGATAAAAGTAATCCAAGAGCAACTATGTGTTTATCTAATGATGATAAAGTTTATTGGAAAGATAGTTGTGGAAATCCTGAGGGCATAGTTTCTGGAATTGATTTAACAAGATATGGCGGAGCTAAACCTGATGGAAATTGTGATTTTAATCAAGGAAATTTGTGCGGAGATTCTAATAAAGATGGAATTAATGTTTGTGAAAGTTTAGATTGTGAAAATACTAAAGGAAAAGAAAATGGTAAATTATCAATTCGTATGTTAAATTATAATGGTAAAGGTACTGATGCTAAAGATGTAAGTACTGATGGAGTTTTAAATGGTGAAGGTTGGTGTGAATATGATAGTCCAGACCAAATTCAAAAATTTAATGGAGCAAGTACTGCAGATAGAGAGGGTAAAGATCCTATAGGTAGCAGATATTATAGACATTTATGTATTAATGGACAAGAAATAGTTGAACCATGTAAAGATCTTAGAGAAGAATATTGTTATGCTGTTTCTGGAAATATTGATGTTAGTTCTAGTATTACTAAAAAATATACTGAATCAAGATGTGTTACAAACAATTGGAAACCTTGTGTTGATCAATGTAATACTGCTAATCCAGCAACAATGGATCAATACACATATCCTGAAGCTTTGAAAAAAGATCAAGCTTGTTGTTTAGGTGCTAATAGAGATTGTTATTGGTCTGGAAATAAATGTGTTCCTGCTGTAAGTCCTGGATTTAAATTTTGGGAAGCTGAAGGAGCTAATATTTGTGCTAAAGCAAACACTCAATGTAATATGTTATTTAGATGTGGTGGATGGAATAAATTGTTAGGCGCTTGCAGTGAGGAAAAAAAAGCTGGAGGTAAAGCTGGAGTTACTATTTTAGCTGGAGTTGCAGGAGTTGCTGTTGCATGGTTTTTAACTGGAGGTGTTGCTGCTATTCCTATGATTATTGGTGGAGGGGGTTCACTTATTTTAATTGGAGCTTCTCAGACTGATGATAAAGCTGGGTGGCAAATTGTTAGTGGTGGAGAATGTTTAAGTCAAGATTATTTACAAGCATCTAATAATTATTGTAGATCATTAGGAGATTGTGGAGCTGATTTTAATTATTTGAATAGTTATGGGGGTATAGATAAGAAATTTACTTTAGGTACTTCTGGATTTAGTACTTCTGGTTTAGGAAATAAAGAATTAGAAGATTATGCTATGAAAAATCAAGAATTAATAAAACAACGTAAATCAAATCCAGATAGAAAAAATATTGAAATTGATTTTGTAAAAAGTGAGGGGGTCCCTGGAAAATTAATCAATGATCCTGATTGGACTAAAGGTGGAGATTTTTATAATTTTAATTTAGAGAAAAAAGAATTATCTAATCAATTTGTTAGAGCTTTATTTGGAAGTCCTTATGATTTAGAAATTTCAGCTGGAGGATTTTTCTCAGGACCTGCAGGTCTTGGTGTAATAACTTCTGTTCTTGGAGGAATAGTTGGTGGAGCAATGTTTTCTGGAGCTGGTGCTGGAGCTGCTGGATTTGGTACTGGATTTAGTTCTTCACCTCTTGGATTTTTAGTTTCTAAACTTGTTAGTTTTATTCCTGGTGAAACTGCTAGTAAATTAGGATTTAAACTTGGAGAGAAAACATTTGCTGAAGAGGTTGGAAAAAAAGCTGGAGAAAAAGCTACAGATGCAGCATCTGCAGAAATTCGTAAAAAAGCAATTGATGCAAGTACAAGTAAATATATTGAAGTAGAAAAAAAGGCCATTGATAGGGCCCTTGATGCTGGTAAAGATGAAATTAATAAAGCAAGTAAACAAGCATTAGATAAATTAGCTCAGACTGGTACTGATGAATCTCTTCAAGAAGCAACTATAGAAAAAGTCTCTAATGCTGCTACAGATAAAGCTAAAGATGTAATAATTGAAAAAACAAAGAAAGAGGGCGCAGAACAATTTAAAGGCGAAGCAAATAAAGCTTTTGATCAAACTAGAGATCAACTTACTAAAAAAACTGGGGATACAGCTAAGGAACAAGTTACAAAACAAGCAAGTACTTTTTCACAAGTTATGACTGGAGTTAGTGCTGCAATGTGGGTTTACACAGCTTATCAATTAGGAGATGTTTTATTAGAAGGCACACAACAAGTTACAATTAGTACAACTTGTCAAGCATGGCAAGCTCCATCATATAAAGCAAATGAAGCAGAAGATCCTTGTCAAAAATGTAATCCACAATATAATCCTGGAAAAGAAAATGGATATGTTAATGCTGATAAAACTCCTAAAGATGTAAGAGCATTTAAAAAATGTTCTGAATATAGATGTAAAAGTTTAGGACAAAGTTGTGAATTAATAAATAAAGGAACAACAGAAGAAAATTGTGTTTCTATAAGTAAATTAGATGTTAATGCTCCAAAAATAGAACCTTGGTTTGATGTATTTACATTAAATATTACTGGTAAAGATGTTCAAGTAAATCAAAATGGATTTATTGTTAAGAAAAAAATCCCAATCTATGCTCCTTTTTCAATGGGAATTAAAACAGATGAACCTTCTCAATGTAAAATGAGTTTTGATCATAGCAAGAGATATGCAGATATGGAGAATAATTTCTTTGGAGGAAATTTATTTAATTATTTCCACTTAAATACAATGATTTATCCTGCAAGTAAAGCTAATAGTACTGTGAATGGAACAACTGTTAGTACTTTGAAGGGCGGAGGACATTATAAATTATACATGAGATGTCTTGATGCATCTGGAAATGCAAATGAAAATGATTATTCTATTGAATTTGATGTTAGTGATGAACCTGATTTAACTGCACCAAATATTGTTGGCAGTAGTATTTCACCTCCTGAAATTCCAGGATTAGGAAGAAATGAATCTTTAACAAAAGAAGTTTATTTAATGAATGGAGCAAATTATACAGATATTACTTTATTTGTTAATGAACCTAGTGAATGTAGATATAGTTATGTTCCATTAGACTTTAGTTTTATGAATGCAACAAATTCTTGTAAGAGTATATCTAATTTACCAGATGCTCCCCCATATTATGCTTGTAAATTTATCAGGGGAGTTAATTCTTTAGCTGGAATTGGTCCTGCACCAAGTGGATTTACTTCAAAATCAGGAATGGTGCAATATATTTATTTTAAATGTAGAGATCATCCTGAAGCAGGATATACTGGTGCAAGAAATTTTAATAAAGAACCATATACAATTATTTTAAGAGGAAGTGATAATTTAGATATTGCTGGAACTTCTCCAAGTGGATTAATAAAAACTAGTAATAATTTAATTGATGTAACTTTACAAGTTTCAACTATTGGAGGAGCAGAATTAAATGGAAAATCTATATGTAAATACACTACAGATAAAAATAATGCTGAGAATTTAGCTAGTATGACTGAATTTTTAAATACAGGATCTAGTACGCATACCCAACCATGGCAACCAAGCAGTGGACAACAAGCATTTTATATTGGATGTTATGATAAAGCAGGAAATAGAAAATATACTTCATTAAATTTTACTGTTGAAAAAGATGTTTCTGCTCCATTTATTACTAAAGTTTATAGAGATCAAAGTTTCCAACCTCCACAATTTATAGTTGAGATAAATGAAGCTGGAGAATGTAAAGATAGTATTCAAGATACATTTGATTTTTCTTTAGGAGGAAATTTAATGAATTCAATCGGAACTGGAAATAAAGTATTTAGCAGTACAGTTACAGATTCAAATTTATATTATCTAGTTTGTAGAGATCAATTTAATAATACAATGAGTGCTGCAACTGTGCAGATTGCACAAGTTTAAAATGAAAAAAGGTCAATTACTTTCTCAACCATTTTTTTATATATTTGCAATTGTTGTAATAGGATTACTTTTAATTTTTGGATTTAAATATGCAGGGAAAATTCTTAATACTAGCTGCCAGGTTGAAACTTTAGATTTTGTTTCTGATGTTCAAGCTAAAGTTAATGAATTATATTCTTTATCTTATGGTTCTAGTTTTGAATGTTCTATTGTAAGAGCTAGTGGACAAACTGAAAATAAATGTGAATTGGTTTTGCCTGATAATGTTAAAGGAATTTGTTTTGTTGATACAAAAAAAAGTTATGATAAAAATAAAATAATTTTTGCTGATTTAAAAGAATTAATTCCTTTATTAGGAAGTAATGCAAACAGAAATTTATTTTTTTCAACTATGCAAGGTGCATCTTGTAAATCAGATCATGCATTAATAAAAAAATTAACAACAGAAGGAGTTGTTTGTTTAGATACTAAAAATAAAAATCCTAGTTTTATAATGGAAAATTCAGGAAATTTTATTATTGTAAAAAATTCTTAATTTAATAATTCTAAGAACTCTTTTGGTTTTATTATTTTTATTTCTAATGCTTCTTTTAATTTTAGTAAATGATTATCATTTGTTATTATAAAATCTGCTTTTGCAGTAAAGGCACATTCTATAATTTTATTATCATCAGGATCTTCTTTAACAATATTTAATTTGTTAATTGGCCTTACTAGATTTCCATATTCTAATATTAATGCAGTTTGTCTATCAATAAATTCTTTATCTTCTTTGAAATCCCTTTTTAATACTTTTTCTAATTCATTTAATATTTCTGGAGAAATATAAATTTCTATGATTTTATCTATTGCTAATTTTAAAATTTTATGAGGATCTCCTTGCCAGAAAGTGGAAGATACGAAAATATTTGTATCTAATACAACTTTAAACTTTTTTTCTTCC
>JAHFKB010000005.1 GCA_023245565.1 archaeon | reverse complement strand
TCATATTTTAAATCAGGTTCACCTCTTAATTTCCAATGTCTTAAACATACAGGTTCATATTTATCATTAGTTCTATTATCATCAACAATTACTAAAGGATCATTAATATGTGCAGTAATATAATTATCACCTTCTTTCTTAAATCTTTGATTCTCTGAAGCAGGGTGATGACAAATAAAACAATAAGAATTTAGCATTTCTATTCTATCAGCTAAACACATTAATTTAGGAACATCCCCAAATCCTTTTCTATTAAATGCTCTTGGTAATCCTGTTCCATATATATTATATCCTTTTTTTAGCATATCAAAAGTAAATTCATAACTTTCAGCAATAAATTCATATTCATCAATAAAAAGGTTTTTAATTCCAGGTTTTTGTTTTAAATAATCATAAATATCTTCTGTATTTTCTATTAAAGTAGCAGGAATTTTCTTCCCACTTTTTAGAACAACATAACCAGTATCAAATTTTTTCACAATTTCTCTTTCATCTCCTCTTTTATCTCCTATCCATTTAAAAGTTAAAAATTTTTCTTCTGCCATCTCAAGACTTTTTATATGTTTATACCAATTAAGAGATTTACTAGAATACATTGGACCTAAAAATAATTTAAGACCTCCATCAACTCCTCTTGCAGGACTTTCTTCAAAATGATAATGATGTGTACATCTAGGTTCAAAAGTATTCTGTATCAACATGCTTCTTGTAGCATGACTTTTACATTCAGATTTTGAGCAAATTGCTTTTTCAATAATAACTTCATCAGCTAAAGCCATTAATTCTGGTAAATGACCATATGGTTTTCCATTTGAATCTAAATTAAGAGAAGTTGCAATTACATTCCTATCACTTCTAAGTAACCCATCAACCAAAGGCACTATATCTAGAGATTCATGATGTCCAATTCCAGGAATAATAATAGTTCTAGTTTTTGGTTTAACTAAATTTACAATATTATTAGGATGGCTGCTTATATTACAATGATGTTTTCCTATATTATTAGAACCCCTATCATCTTCAGGATGTTTAACAATTATTATATTAGAATCATTCATTAAACCACTATCTACTGCAGAATCTAGAATTCCTTCTAATCTAGTAGTTTTACCAGATCTAACAGGACCAATTATTAATGTAAGCCTGCCTTGAGTGTATGGAATTAAATTCACTTTTTCACCTTTACAAAAAATAAAAAGATTGTTTATAAATTTTTATCTTGGAGAAAATATAATTTGGGAAACCTTTTAAACTGTCTGATAATTTAAGCAAATATGAGAAGAGTAATAGCCATAATAGAAAAATCAAAATGCTTTCCAGATAAATGTCAGCATGAATGTATTAAATATGATCCTATAAATAAGTCTGGAGGAGAAGGATTTCATATTGGAATTAGTGGAAAATCTGAAATTTCAGAAGAAGTAGTTTTAGAAATGCATAAAATTTCAGCTAAAAAATGTCCATTTCAAGCAATTCATATTATTAATTTACCAGAAAAATTAAATGAAGAACCAATACATAAATATGGAAAAAATTCTTTTGAGTTATTTGAATTACCAATAATTAAACCAAACACTATAGTTGGAATTATAGGAAGAAATGGAATTGGTAAATCTAGTTCATTGCAAATTTTAACTGGTTCTGTAAAACCAAACTTAGGAAAATATGATCAAGAAGTTCCAGAAAAAGCAATAATAGAAAAATATTCAACAACTTGGATAGCTGATTATTTTAGAAAATTATTAAAAAAAGAATTAAAAATAAGTTACAAACCGCAAAGAGTAGAATTATTAATACAAATTTATAAAAATCAAAAAGTAAAAGATCTATTAAAAAAAATTGATGAAAGAAACATAGTTGATGAATTATTAAATGAATTAGATATATCTAATATTGCAGAAAGAAATATTGAAGAATTATCTGGTGGAGAATTACAAAGAGTTGCAATTGTTGCTACAGCAGCTAGAAATGCTGATGTTTATTATTTTGATGAACCATCTTCATTCTTAGATATAACACATAGAATAAAAGCTGCAAAATTAATTAGAACACTTTCAGAAAAAGCATCAGTAATTGTAGTTGAACATGATCTTGCAACTTTAGATTATATTTCAGATGAAATACAAATTGTTTATGGAGAACCTGCTTGTTATGGTATATTTTCTCAAAGTAAAGCTGTAAGAAGAGGAATTAATGATTATATGGAAGGAATGCTTCCAGATGAAAATATAAGATTTAGACCATATCCAATAAGATTTTCAGAAAGACCAATGGAACGTTTTGTATCTAAAGAAGCTTTTATTGTTTTTCCAGAATTAGAAAAAACATATTCAACATTTAAATTAAAAACTTCTTCAGGAAATATTCATAAAGGGGAAGTTCTAGCAATTATGGGATCAAATGGTTTAGGTAAAACAACATTCTTAAAATTAATAGCAGGCATAGAAGTTCCAGATAAAGGAAATCTAGAAAAAATAAAAATAAGTTACAAACCACAATATTTAGATCAAAATATTCAAGGAACTGTTCAAGAATATCTTAGAAGTATAGCAAATTCAGAATTTGATTCTGGATGGTATAAAACAAATATTTTAGAAAAATTAAATATTAATGCAATTCTAAATAATAAAATTTCAGAATTATCTGGTGGAGAATTACAAAAAGTTTACATAACAGCTTGCTTAACAAAACCAAACATAGATTTAATTGCTATGGATGAACCCTCTGCCTTTGTTGATGTTGAAGATCGTCTAAACATTGCAGAAATTATTAAAGATCTTGTTATAAAAAAAGAAATAGCAGCAATTATAGTTGATCATGATATTCAATTTATTGATTATTTATCAGATTCAATGTTAGTATTTGAAGGAATTCCTGCTAAAGAAGGACATGTTTTTGGTCCAGTTCCAAAAGTTGAAGGAATGAATAAAGTTTTAAAAAATTTAGATATAACTTACAGAAGAGACAAATTAACAGGAAGACCTAGAATAAATAAACCAGGTTCTCAACTAGATCAAGAACAAAGATCAAAAGGAAAACATTATTACACATAAACTTTATATACTAAAAAAATATAAAGATTATATGGTACAAAGACCAGAAGAAGAAAGACAAATAAATTATTATAGAAATTTAATTAATGGTTTAGAAAAAGCACAAAAAGATTTAGAAGATCTCTATAAAAAATTTCTAAGACCTTATGTAATGGAAAGACAAAAAAGATTTAATGAAGCAAAAGAAATATTAAGAAAAGATTCACAAGATGAAGATGCTTTGATTTTTATAAGAAAAGGTATGCCATTAGTTGCACCAAAAAAAGAATCATTATTTAGCAGACAAGGATTAAAAGATTCATTAAAACTATCAGTTGGAAAAATAATCTCAAATTTAGAAGAATTACAAGAAGACCCATTTGAATTAAAAGATGTATTAAAAGAATTAAAATTACTAAAAAATTCAGTTGATGGATTAATTAAAACAAAAACTTATGACCAAGAATTAGAAGTATTAAGATTCATAGCTACTCAACATGAAAATACTAAAAATATAGTGGTTGAAAACTTGTCTGAATTAAAGCCTGCACTTTCTAATTTAGATTAAAAAAGCTTATATATCTTTATAACTATACAGTGATGGATAATTATGTTTGGAATAACTGAAATCCCTGCTGAACCTAGAAAAGTAGTTTTATTTGATACTTTAGAGCAAGCTTGTTTTTCTTTTCATAATTCTAATTCAATAAAACAAACAGCAAGAGTTTATACAGAAGATATGAATGGAAATAGATTAAGAACTAGAGAAAAAGTAAAAGGAAATTTATATTTATGGGATATGTATTATTTAGATTTAACATTTGATGATGATCCAACTTTAGCTTTTAGATTAGAAACACCTTTTTTACAAGTAGTTATAGATCCAGATAATAGATTTGCTCAAACAAGCCCAGATTTAGCTAATTTTTTATTATATTCTAAACTTATTTCATATAGAGATATAATAAAAGATCTAACAGGAAAAGAAGCAAAAACAAAATTAATAAAATATTTTCCAAGAACAACAACAACAACAGAAATTGATTTAGATTCACTAAATGAAAAAATTGCAGCAACAGAAAGAAAGATAAGTTACAAACCACATTTTTCATTAACAGAATATGTTTTACCAGGAGATTCTCTAAGAACTTATTCAGAAGTTACTGGTTTTGCAAATATTCAACCAAATGAATTATTAATTTCTTTACAAACAATGAGAAATTCTAAATAATATTACTATTAAAAATGGAATTTTAGATAATACATATTTAATTACAATAATTCTTTAAGAGATTAAAAAGAAAACATTATTATATGTCTTAAATAATAAAATATAATTCTAGAATTAAGCACAATATCAGTAAATACATATTAAAGAACAATAATTCTTTAAAAGATTAAACAGATTTTATTTTTTATGAGAAGTGGTGTATTACCTGACTGGAGAATAAAAGAATTAATTGATCAAAGTGTTATAATTGGTGCTGATAAAGGACTTGTTAATACTAGTAGTTTAGATTTAAGAATTGGTCTTGAAAAATGGAAATTACTTGGAAGTTTTCTTCCTCTTGCTGGACAAAAAATTGAAGATGCTTTAAGTTCAAGAGATTTTGTTGATAGTGATTCTAAAAAAGATAGATTTTATGTAGAATGTTTTCAGCAATATGCAACTAAATTAGTAGAATCTTTAAATTTACCTAAAAGTATAAGTGCTAGAATATTTAATAAATCAGGCAGAGGAAGAATTGGAGTTTCATTAAGAGGTTTGACAGATAGCACATTAAACTTTGATAATATAAATAATGGATATATTGGAAATATGTATGTAGAAATTTGCGCTACAAGTTTCCCATTAGTAATTGATTCAGGAAAGACAGCAATTCCACAAATAAGGTTTTATGAAGGCAATCCACAACCAATGTCAGGATCAGAACTAGAATTATTATTAAAAACACACCCAATATTAACAGATGATAATGGAAGACCATCATATGATGAAAAAGAAAGAGATTATATGGTTAGAACAGGAAAATTAACTTTCACAGCAAATATTCCAAAAAATGGATTAATAGCTTATGTAGCAAAGAGAGATAGAAGAACTCTTGATTTATCTAAAAAAGATTATTACAATCCTGAAGAATTTTATCAAGAAGAACTTAGAATGGTAGAAGGTAAAGGAACTTTATTAATACATCCAGGAGATTTTGTTTTGATTAACTCTAAAGAAAATATAAAATTACCTCCAATAGTTGCTGCAGAAATTGATGAATATTCTCCAGAATTAGGAGATATGAAAACTCATTATGCAGGATTAATTAATGCTACACATGGATATAATCTTAGTGATTTAAATGTGCAGTCACATATTGTTTTTGAAATAAGAGCAAGAGAAGTACCAATAATAATCCAAGATGGCCAGCCCCTAGCTAGGTTTAATTTATATAAGATGTGGGCTGAACCACAAGGAAGATACGAAGATACTAAAAGCACAAGTTTCAATAACTTAAGATCAATATTACCAAGTATATTTAAAAAAGATTAAAGGAGAAAAAATGAAAATTTCAGCATTAAAAATATTAGAATTAAATACAAAATATGAACTTATAAAAGACCTAGCTCAGAGAGAATTAGAAAATCCAGAAGGTTCTGGAATTGATTTAAGAGTTGGAGCAGTACATAAAATAATTGGTGATAGTTTTCTTGCAGCAGATAATAGTAGTAGAGAAAGATATTCTCCTAAAATAGAATTAGTTGGAGATATAGAAAAAGAAGGTAATAAATTAATAACAATGAAGCCTGGAGATTATTTTCTTGTAACAACTATGGAAACAATACATGCTCCTGCTGAAAAAATAAAATATGATGATTCATTTCCTGAAGGATTTTTAATTCCTAAAATATGGCCAAGAAGTTCTCTTCAAAGAGGAGCAGTTAGTTTTCATGCAACAAAAACAGATCCAGGATATAAAGGAAAATTAGCTTTCGGAATAAAAAATTTAGGCACAGAAGATTTTAAATTTGAATTAGGTTCAAGAATGTTTAATATTGAATATGAGCCAGTAATTGGTGATATTAAAAGAGCTTATTCAGGTCAGCATCAAGGTGGAAGAGTTACAAGTGATGGAAAAAAAGAAGTTCAAAATTAAATGAAATCTTATAATTTAATCCCACAAGAAAGAAATAATTATTGTATTTGTTCTGTTTTACAAGCAATTTTTAATAATAATAAAATTAATTTATCTCAAAAAGAAATTGCAGATAATTTAACACCCTCAGACAAAGGCTTTCTTCCTCATGATGACACTATTAAAAATTTTTTAAGATCTAGGGGATTTGAATATTTTTTTTATTGGTATAATGAAACACCATTTAATGAACCAGACGAATTATTAAGAGATATGAATAAATATGAAGGAATTATTGGAATAAAGTCACATATTTATCTTTTAAAAAATTTTAATGATCCAATATTAGAAATTATTAATCCAGAAAATAATAAAGTATTTAGAAAAGACATTTATGAAACATTAAAAGAAATGAAAAAATTAGAAGGATTTTTCGGTTTAGTTAAAATATTACAATAGAATATATTTTACTATATAATTATCTTTATAAAGTAATAGATTGCTTTTTAGAAAATGGTGCAACAATATCTAGATCATTGCAAAGCAATTTTAACATCTCCATATACTTTAGTAAAAGGAGGAAGTAAAGAAGTTCCTCTTGTTTCTTTATTTGGTTATCAAAATGAATATGATTTAAGAGAAGGATTTCCATTGTTAACAACAAAAAAAATGGCTATAAAATCTATCACTCATGAACTTATTTGGTTTATGAGAGGAGAAACAAACATAAAATATCTTGTTGATAATAAAGTTCCCCTATGGACTAGAGATGGTTTTAATCACAATTATAAAAATTTAGTAAGAGAAGGAATTTTTTCTGATGGACTAGTTAAATATTCTCCAGATTGGGAAAAAGCAGTTGCAGATTATGAACAAAGAATTAGAGAAGATTCTGAATTTGCACAAAAATATGGAGATTTAGGTCCTGTTTATGGAGCACAATGGAGAAATTGGAAATCAGTTGGTAAAGATGGAGAAGTTGTTAAAGTAGATCAGCTTAGTAAACTTATAGAAATTTTAAAAAATAAACCAACCAGCAAAAAAAATGTTCTAACTGCTTGGAATCCAGGAGATTTATCAAGAATGGCTCTTGAACCATGCCATATGTTTTTTCAAGTTAATTCAGATTCAAATATTCTAGATTTACAAATGTATCAAAGAAGTTGCGACCAATTTTTAGGAGTTCCACTTAATATTGCAAGTTATGCGATGCTTACACAAATTATTGCTCAGGAAACAAAACTTGAACCAAGAAGATTAATACATACTTTTGGAGATTCACATTTTTACTGTGGCACTGGAAAAAGAGGAATATGGTATAAAGAAAATTTAAATAAATTCCAAGATATGGTTTCAAGTGTAAAAGAACTTCAAGATTATTTAAATGTTTTAGAAGATTTAAATAAATTATTGCCTCCAGAAGCAATAGGAGAAGAAGGATATGATCATGTTACTGCAATTATCGAACAATTATCAAGAACTCCAAAACAATTACCAAGATTAGAGATTGCAGATAAACCATTTGATAAATTAACTATTGATGATTTTATTCTAGAAGATTATGATCATGATCCACAAATAAAAAGAAAAATGGCGGTTTAGAAAATGGATTTAACAATAATTGTTGCTGTTTCAGAGAATAATGTTATTGGAAATAATAATCAAATTCCTTGGCGTATTTCACAAGATCTTAAAAGATTTAAAGAATTAACATTAAATCATCCAGTAATAATGGGAAGAAAAACTTATGAATCAATTCCTGAAAAGTTTAGACCATTACCAAAAAGAAAAAATATTATTCTCTCTAACACCATGCAACCAAGTGATGGAATATATGTTGCAAGAAATATTGAAGAAGCATTAAAATTAGCAGAAGATCAAGATACATATGTTGCAGGCGGCAGAGCAGTTTATGAATTATTTTTACCAAAAGCAAATATAATTGAACTTACAAGAGTTCATAAAAATTATGATGGAGATACTTTTTTTCCAGAATTAGATTTGACTAAATGGAATTTAGTTGATAAAGAAGAGCATTTAGAACAAGACATTCCATATTCTTTTTTAACTTATTTAAAGAAGTAATTAAAACTTTTAACTACAATTCTATCTATAATAGTATAAACTTATAGAAACATATTCTCAAATTAAGAAAACTATATAAACCACATTTAGATATATACTATATTTTGTGGTTTTCACTAATAAAAACACAATATATGGTGTTTACTCAAAGGTAACAAAACCAAATGAAATGTATATTTTGTGGCCACTCAGAAACTAAAGTTATAGACTCTAGGGAAAGTGAAGATGTAACAAGAAGGCGTAGAGAATGCCTAAAATGTGAAAAAAGATTCACAACATACGAAAACGCAGAATCATTGCAAATATATATTATAAAAAAAGATGGCAGACGTGAATTATTTAGTAAAGAAAAACTTAAAAAAGGCATTTCAAGAGCATGTGAAAAATTACCAATACCTTTAGAAAAAATAAACAACATAGTAAATAAAATTGAATCAAAATTAAGAACATCAGAAGATAATGAAATCCAAAGCAAAGATCTTGGTGAAGAAGTTGCAAAACAATTAAAGCAGCTTGATAAAGTTGCATACATAAGATTTGCTTCTGTCTACAGAGAATTTGCAGATATAGAAGATTTCAAAAAAGAAATTCAAGGATTATTAAAAAAGGATAGGTGAGAAAGAATGCAAATTGAGAGAAAAAAAGAAGATCATGTTTCTACATTTGAAGTTTTAAAATCAATTGAAGAATTAGCTTCAGAAGGTCCAAAAGTAAAAGTTACAGAAAATCAACTTAAAGTAATGGCAAATAAATACTTAAGAGGAGATTCTGTTGAATTATGGTTAAGAAGAATTGCAAGAAATATTTCATTAGCTGATTTATATTATGAAGAAATAATTCCTAGAGAACAACTTTTAGATGGAATAAAATATGAAGTTTTAAATTCTGAAGATGATAGAAAATCACACATATTATCATTTCAATTAAAAAGTTTGCAAAGAAATGAAAGAATTTCAAATTTTAAAAAATTTGAACAAAACTTGTTAAAATTAGCTGAAACAAACTCAAGAGCTACAAAATTATTAATGGAAACAGAAGAAAAAATTTACAATATGTTATCTAATTTTGATTTTTTACCAAACTCTCCTTGTTTAATGAACGCAGGTAGAGATCTACAAGGCCTGCATGCTTGTTTTGTTCTTCCAGTAGGAGATTCTATTGAAGAAATTTATTATGCACTAACAGCAATGGCAATGATTCATCAATTTGGTGGAGGAACAGGTTTCTCATTTTCTAAAGTAAGACCAGAAGGAGATCCAGTACAGTCTACAAAAGGAGTAGCTTCAGGTCCTATGTCTTTTATTAGAATTTTTGACACATCTACTGATGTTGTAAGACAAGGTGGAACAAGAAGAGGAGCAAATATGGGTATTATGTATTACAAACACCCAGATATAAAAAAATTTATAACATCTAAATCAAAAGACAGAGGTTTTTTACAAAACTTTAATATTTCAGTTGCTCTAGATGAAGAATTTTTCAAAGCAGTTGAAAATGATTCTGAAATAGAATTAGTAAGTCCAAAATCAAAAAAAATTGTAGGTAGAGAAAAAGCAAAAGAAATGTTTGATTTAATGGCAAAATGCGCTTGGGAAACAGGAGATCCAGGTTTTGTTGTTATTGATAGAATAAATAATACACATTCAAACCCAACACCAAAATTAGGACAAATAGAAAGTACAAATCCTTGCGGTGAACAACCATTACTTCCATGGGAACCATGCACTTTAGGAAGTATTAATCTTTCTAATCATGTAAAAAAATTAGATGCAAAATATGTTGTTGATTATCAAAAATTAGAATATACAGCAAAATTAGCAACACATTTTTTAGATAATGTAATTGACATGAGTATGTATGTTCTTCCAGAAATTGAACAAATGTCAAAAGGAAATAGACGTATAGGTTTAGGAGTCATGGGTTGGGCAGAGATGTTAATTAAATTAGAAATACCTTATGATTCAGAAGAAGCAATAACTTTAGCAGAAGAAATTATGAGTTTTATAAATCTTAAATCTCTAGAATCATCTGAAGAACTAGCTGAAAAAAGAGGAGTTTTCTATAATTTCAAAGATAGTATTTATGATGAAAAAGGAGAATATTTTAGAGGACAAGTAGCACGTCCAAGAAATTGTGCAAGAACAACAATTGCTCCTACTGGAACTATTGCAATAACAGCAGGCCTACAAGGTTCTGGTATTGAGCCTTTCTTTGCAATTGCATACAAACGTTTTCAAGCAGAAGCAGTTGATTCATTAAAAGAAGGAAAAGAACCAGATCCAAAATATGTTTATTATGAAGTTGTTCCTGCATTTTTAGAAACAGCAGAACAATATAATTGGTTTGGATTAGATAAAAATACTTTACTAAAAAAAATTGCAGATAATCATTCCTCTGTACGTGGAATAAAAGAAATTCCAACAAACATACAAAGAATATTTACATCATCTCACGATACTCCTTGGAGAACACATATTGATCATCAAGCAGGATTCCAAAGAAATACAGACAATGCTGTTTCAAAAACAATTAACATGTCTAAAAATGTAAGTGTAGAAGATATTAAAGAAGCATATTTATATGCTTACAAAGCAGGATGTAAAGGTGTAACTGTTTACAGAGATGGTTGTAAAGAAGTTCAAGTTTTAAATTTAAGTCAGTCTACTTCTTCTAAAACAGTACAAATAAAAAAAGAAGAAGTTAAGAAAAAAGACATAGACTTTACTAAAGGAGTTTCTTCAGATTATTATGAGATTGAAACAGGAAATGGTCCTTTACATATAAATATTGTTCATGATAAAGAAGGCCCATCAAAAATATTTACTTCAATCTCTCCTATAGGAACAGAATTATCAGGTTTAACTTCTGTTTTAGGAATATTTTTATCTAAAGCAATACAAGCAGGATATGATCCAAAGAATGCAATTAAACATCTTAATTCAATTAAAGGAGATCGTCCTCTAGGATTTGGTCCTAATAGAATTGAATCAATACCACATGCAATTGCATTAGCTCTTAAAAGACACTTAGAAAAAAATGGAAAAGTTGGAGATAAAGAACAAATAAGATTAACAGATTTAAAAATAGAAGTAAAACAACAACACTGTCCAAAATGTTATTCTCCAAATGTTGAATACATAAATGGTTGTTCTTCTCCAACATGTCTAGACTGCGGACATTCTGAATGTAGTTAATTTTTTATATTATTAATTTCTTAGATTATTATGGATACGTTAAAAGAAATACCTTTAAAATTAAACGCATTAACTCAGCCATTAATTGATTATTTGAAAAAAGCAAATAATATTTTCCATCCAAGAGACTATAAATTTCATATATCTTCTCAATTAATTATTCCTCAAGAATTGGGTGCAAAATATCAAATTAAAAAAATAATATTCATAAAAGTTTCTGAATCATTCTTCATTCCTAAAAAAGACCTAGTTAATATTGAAATAAATTTAGATTGTAAATTTATAGAGATTTATAGGAGGGAACATAATACTATTTTTATAGATAATATTACAATAGATGTTAAAGATATTAATGAAAATTATGCAGAAGATTATGGTATTGATTTAATAAGGGATTATGCTGAAAAAGAAATTGAAAATTTAAAAAAAACATTATCAATTGAATTTATAATTCCTATAGAAAGAGTAAAATTAATTTATAGAATACATAAGAAATCTTTGAGTAATTATATATTTTTATCTAAAGCAATACATGGAGGTTTTTCTAACAATGGTTTATTAATTAGCAAAGAAGTTAAACATAAAGGAAAAACTTGGAATGAATGCCAAGAATTATTAAATAAAGAAGATTGCTTTATGTTAGATATAAGAAGATTTATAGATTTTGTTTTATTATTAAAATCAGGTGAAAAAGTATTAGATGGAAATGGTGATATAATTCCTAGAGAAGAAGTTGACACTATTTTAGATGAAATTTTAGGAAAAAGAAAACCATCTAGGGGAGAATGGTTAAATGCAAGATTTGAAGAAATAAATAATAAATTTTTTTTAATTACTAAATTTAAACCTGAAGAAAGTTCAAATATATCAGAAATCAAATCCGAATTGAATAATTGTTTAATGAAAGATTGTTATATTAATTTAGAAAATTGTAATTCACAAGGTTTGCCTATAAAAGAATCAAAAAATCATGAAATTTATTATTTTCCTCCAAGAAATAGAGATTTCTCTAGGTTCAGGGCTGATTTTTATGGTGGTTGTATGGACCTAGGCTACGGCAGTGATCCGCTTTTCACAAATAAGAATTTAGGTGTACGTCCTGCAAAAATTTTCAGAAAATAAATATTTCCATAAAATTAAACAAAAGATTAATAAAGAAATAAATTTTCAATTAGAAAATGTTAGAACTAAATTCAGATAATTTTAATAAAGAAATAAAAGAAAATAAACTTTTAGTTATAGATCTTTGGGCAGAGTGGTGTATTGAAGAATCAACACAAATTTTAACTTCAGATAATATTCCTAAATTAGCTAAAGAAATAAATAATACAGATATATTATTAACATATAATGGAAAAGAAATTACTCCTGATAAAGTTAAAAAATCTTTTACATCAAATATTTTAGGACATTGTAAAGAAATTATTACAGAGAGCGAAAGGAAAATAAAAGTCACAGATGAACATGAATTTCTCACGCCAAAAGGTTGGAAAAAGGCTGAAGAATTAAAAAAAAATGAAAAAGTCGCAGTTATGCTGGAATTTGATAAAGATAAATGGGAAAAAATAGAAAAAGATCTTCCAAAAGGCCTTGCTTGGGAGAATATTAAGGAAACTAAAGAAATTTATCTAAAATCAGTTCAGAAAATATCTATGGAAAATAATCATAATTTTATAGCAAATGGATTTTTAGCTCATAATTGCGGCCCTTGTAAAGCTATGTCTCCAATATTTGAAGAATTAAGTAAAGAAATGAAAGAAGTTAAATTTGCAAAATTAAATGTTGACGACAATCAAAACATAGCTCAAAGATTAAGTGTTTTAGGAATTCCAACTTTTATTATGTTTAAAGATGGAAAAGAAATTGCTAGAGTAACAGGTGCAAGACCTAAATCTATGATTAAATCAAATATTGAAGTTGCATTTAAATAATCACAACTTAAAATTTTTTAAGTAATCATTTATATTTTTCAATTCTTTTGCAATAGCTTAAGATTCTTTATGTTTTTCTTCTTTAATTTCTTTAAGAAGATCTTCATAAAAAGCTCCAATAAACATTAATAATCCATTTATTGCTTTTTGACTAAATCCTGACGGTGGCATTTTATTCCTCCTATTGTTTTCTATATTTTAAAATCATTAAAGTTGGATAAATTAATCCAGGAACAACTTGTTCACTTGCAGGAAAATCTGTATGTTCTTCAAAAACTTCAAGTTTAGATTTATCTAAAACAGAAGCAGATAAGTAATCCATCATTGTATGTCCAGGTTCAGAAAGTTTTATACTTTTATTAAAAATATAAGAAGTAACTTTTCTTTTTGCATAGTAATCTAAATTTTTATCATTTACATAACTTTCCAATAAGTTCCTAGTAGGGTGTTTTGTAACTATAACAATTCTTGCATTAGGCTTTGCAACTCTTATCATTTCACTAAGTGCTTTAGGAACATCATCTGAAGTTTGTAATGCATAAAAACTAGTAACCACATCAAATGAATTATTTTCATAATGCAAATTATTCATATTTCCAACAATAAAATTACCATTTGTTTTTTTCTTTGCTAATTCAATTTCATTTTCTGATATGTCTATTCCTGAAACTTTTGCACCTTTATTTACATAATATTCTGCATCATGTCCAGAACCACAACCCACATCAAGTAAAGTTTTACCCTTTAGATCTGGAAGTAAAGAATAGAAATGTTTTCTAAGTTCTTGTTCCATAGATGCAGTTTTATCTGCATATTCCAGTGCAAATTCATCATAGTTCCCCATTGTTAATACCATACTACTAAGAAGTAGTCAGAAGTATATTTATTTAAGTAGTATTTAGAAAGTACTACTATGAAAGTAGAAGATCTAAAAAAATTAGGACTATCTCAAGCTGAAGCCACCTTATACCTTGCATTATTAAGAATTGGTGCTTCTGAAGTACAAAAGCTAATAGAAGAAACTGGATTTTACAAAGGAAATACTTATGATGCTTTAGAAAGGCTTTGTGAAAAAGGAATTATCTCTAAAATTATTGAAGGAAATAAACGTATATATCAGTTACAAAAACCAGAAGCGCTAATAGACTATGTCGAAAAAAAGAAAGAAGAATTACAACAACAAGAAAATATTGCAAAACAATTAGCAAGAGAAGTTCAATTAGTTAAGAAACATATTCATATTAAAGAAACAGCAATGGTATTTAGGGGTATTTCTGGAGTAAAACAAATTTATTCAGAAATAATAAATGAAAAATTAGATTATTTAGTATTTGGTTCTCCAAAAGAATCAGAAGTAATTATTGAAGATTTTTATTGGCAAAATTTACATGTAAAACAAAAAGAATATAAGATAAAAGCAAAAATGATATTTCATAAATCATTAAGACGTTGGAAAAATATTGTACCTGAGAAATTTATTGAACTTAAATTTTTAGATGAAGATTTTGAACCATTAACTGAAACTGTCATTTATGGGAATAAAGTTGCTTTTGTAGTCTGGACAGAAAAACCAACCACAACAATAATTAATAATGAACATGTTGCAAATTCTTACAGACAAATATTTAACAGGTTGTGGTTATCTAGTAAAGAATAAATTCATTTTTCAACAAAAGCTTTAGCAACAATTAATGGAAATAAAATAGTAGCATCACCAAAAACTTTCACAGTTTTAGCTTCTGGTAATATTTTTCCCCAAGAAACAGCTTCATCAGGCCTAGCACCAGCATCACTACCATCAAATTCTTGTGCATTATTTATATAAACAGCATAGTCAGCACCATTTCTAAACATATTTGCATTACAAATATGATGTTTAACAACACCACTACCAAGAATAATCAAACCAGTTTTCTTAGCAGTAATAGCAATATCATTTATTTTTTTAATATCATCAGCAACATCAATCTTAAATTTATCATTTTGATATTTGTAAAAATAAACCATATCTCCCATTGAACCATCAGTAAAAGCAGGACAAAATACAGGAATAGAATTTTTATGACACCAATAATAAATACTTTCTTTATTATTAATTTCTTTACCTAAAATATTAATTAATTCACTAGGAGTATAAGCTTCTTTAATTTTAGATAATTTATCAACTAAAGGAACAAAGAATTTTTCAAATTCAACATATCTATCATTAGGAACTAGAACATTACCAATTCTATTCACACCTGCTTCTCTAAGTTCTTTTCCAGAATCTGTAAAATTACCTAATAAAAAGGGTTTAATACATTTAATTAGATCTTCTTCAACACCACCAGCAGTTGTAACTATTAAGTCTACTAATTTATGTTCAGCTAAATACCTAAAAACATCTCTTAAACCAGAACTAACCATATTAGAAGTATAACCTAAAAATATCGTACACTTATCTTCTCTCATTTTTTTAATAATCTTAATTGCTTCAATTAAATGTGTAGCTTGATATCCTGTACTAGAAAAACTATCAATTAATTTACTATAATCTAGTTTTTGATTAAAATCATATCCTTTAATTTTAATAGTTTCATCTATTTTTTTCTTAGGTAATCTTAATATATTCTTCTTAGCAATATTAAGTTTCTCTAATTCTTTCATAAAGTTTAAACTCAGAAATAAGCTTAAATATCTATCGTTAGATTATTTTCTATCTAAATTTTTATTATTATAATTACATTTATCCAAAGCATTCTCATTATAAAAAGGACAAACAACCTTTCCATTTCTTAATTCAGATGCTAAACATCTATTTGGAAAAGTAGAAAGTTCATCATAAAATCTACCATAATAACTACAAGTAAGTCCATTAGTCACAACATTCAATAAATGAGTTAATAAAACATCATCTAAATAATTTAATTTTCTATTAATTAAAAGTTCAAGTATAGATTGCCTAGATAAATTATCATGGATCGGTAGCATAATTAATAACCTAATAATTAGTTTAAATAAATTTATATTCCTTATTAGTTAGTTTTATTAATATTTCTTTTAATAAACACTTTATGTACTTAGTAGCAATTGGAGAGATCTTTCTTAAAGGTAAAAATAGAATAAACTTTGAAAGAAGATTAATGAGAAATATTAGATCTATGTTAAAAATAAATCCAAATGAATTACTTAGATTTAGAAATAGATATTTAATAAAATTAGATCAAGAACCTAAAGACATAAGAAAAGTTTTTGGAATTATATTTTATACAAAAATTATTGAATCAAAATTAGAAGAAATAAATAAATCAGCTCTATCTTTAATAAATGAAGAAAAGACTTTTAGAATAACTGCAAAAAAATCTATAACATTAAAAAAAGATTCACAAATATTAAATCAAGAAATAGGTTCTTACATAGTTGATAATAAACCAAATATAAAAGTAAAATTAGAAAATCCAGAAATTGATATAAGAGTTGAAGAAATAAATAATAAAGCTTATTTATACAAAGCTTCAGACATAGTAAAATGTTTTGGTGGTTTACCTTTAGGAACAAATGGTTTTGTACAATTAAGAGTTAATGATGAAATAAATTCTACAGTCGCAGGTTTTCTATTAATGAAAAGGGGTTCTATAATATCATTATCAAAAGACTTAAAATTATTACATAAATTTGAATCAGGTTTTAATATTAGACAAAGAGAAGAAAAAGAAAATGATATCTTAGCTACAGATGAAACTTTTGAAAATTTAGAAATAAAACAAGATAATAGATTAATTTTAAGACCATTAATAGGTTATACAGAAAAAGAAATAAATAAATTATATAAAATAATAGAGTCTATTTAATATCAACAACAACTAAAGGATAAACTCTATATTTTCCACATTCAACATCATCTAAAGTTTTATTATTACAATAATACCTATTACTAAAACCCCTTCTTGCATAATCAATTAATGGATATTTAATACTTATTACACATCCACCTAATCCAAAAATTAAAACAAAACTTCCTAAAATTTTTTCAAGTGTCATTTAAATCACCTCAAAATAATATTAGAATTTATTATTCATAAACTTAATCTCGAATTTTCCGTAAATATTTCAAAAATTCTGAAAATATTTATTAATATATATTTGAAATATCTCTTTCCTGTTAATTATATTAAACTAAGACAATACTTATAAATAAAAATAAAGTAGAATGATTATGTCAATACCAAAATCATTAGAAAGATTACTTGGTTCAGAGTTTCGATTTGTTAATATGCAAAAAGATTCTAAACTTTTATTTTACCATGACGAAAAAAACAATTTTTATATTGTTGGCCCAAGAAAGGGTTATTTAGATTGGATGTTTTATAGGAATGGTCCAATAGAAAACCCAATAAAAAAAATTAATCCTTCAGGACTTCCATTTCTTCATATTGAAATTGAACTTTTAGATGGAACAACATATCACTTTTATGATGATGGCGGAAGAATGCCAAGATATCAAGGCACAAAATTAATACAATATCAAGAAATTCCAGATAAAGATATTTTAAATTGTGATAAATAAAATGCCAACACTTATTGAACCATTAGAGAAACTAATAAAAGTAAATTTAATAATAATGCCTAGCTCTAGAAGAATTTTTATATCTTATAATAATCAAGAATGGGTTATAGGCCCAGATCATCATTTAGATAAAATAGGTTATAGATTTAAAACAAAAAGAGAAACAGACATTAATGTAGAAGAGATAACATCTAATAATTCTTGTATTTTAAATGTTAAACTTTCAGATGGTATTAAATATTTAATATATCAAAATTATCGTTTTAGCCCAACTCCAAATTGGGATAAAATGAAATATGAAGTTGTTAAATCAAGTGAAATTTTAAATAGATATGAAGAATTAGGAATAAATACTATTTAGAAATTATAAAAGGAGTTTATATTTAATTAAAAAGAAAAAATAAATTTATTCAGAAGGAGGCATATCTTCGCCCATTCCTCTATAAACTTGACCAAAACTTGGAGTAGCAACAATCCAATCTTCTCCAAAACCAGCAATATCCCCTTCAATTGCTTCAACAGTTTTTTTCAATTTGCTTACTGCTCTCTTTAGTTCTACTAAATCTTTATCTTTCAAAGGTTTAATATTTACTAAAGCAACAGTATAACCCTCTCTTAAGGCATCAAGCGCTGGTTTAATATCAGCAAAATCTTCAACTATAAAAGGTCTCACAGTTACTTTTGCTTTACCAGACCTATCCACTGGTCTTGCACTAATTTCTACATAATCATCTGTAAATTCGTCTGATTGTTGTTTTCCAGAAAATAATTTTCCAATTACACCTGCCATTTTATACTAATAATACTCAACCAATATATAAATATTTCCCTTCTCTCTTTCACTATTAAAGAATTAGAAATTCGTTTATAATTATTTTAAAATAACCTTTGGTTTACTTACTTTCTAACCTAGAAACAACACTCCAAATTTGCATTCTTGCGTGTTGTGGTATATTTGGGTCTTCTGCAACATCTCCTAATTGTTGTAAAGATCTGTCAATCTTTAAATCCATACTATCATTTTCACTACCAGTTAAAATTTCTATAGCATTTTTAATTTTTACTCTAACATTTTTAGGAATTGTTGTATCTCTTTCTATAGCTATTAATCCTTCCATAATATCTTCAAAATTTATTGTATCAAACATTTTTATTTATCCTTATCTTTTATTTGTTTTAAAACTTCAGATTGTAAATTAGATGCTTTTTCTTTTAATTGATTTTCTTGTTTCTCTATACTTCTTACTCTTAAATTTAAAACTTCTTTTTTATTATCAAGATCTTTTATTAAATCCTCTTTTTCCATAGAAACCATTATTGCTCCTATTACTTTGTAAGTCTTACCTTTAGTTTTATTTAATTCTTCTATAGCACCATCAACTTCAATTAATTGAGTTTGAAATGTTTGTTTCTGCATTAGAAAATTTTGTATATTTTGTTCTAACATCTGTAACTGTGCAATTTTACTATCTGTATCTTTAGCAGATTCCATTTTATACCGCTTCTACTACTGCACTAGTTACTCTTGGTTTGTATAAAATTTTAGATCCGCAATAAGGACATCTAACTCTTTTTTTTACTAATTCAAATTTAATTTCTTTCTGACAATCTAAACACATATAACTTGTCATTTTTTTATTCTCCTAGGTAAAATGCTCTACCTGCAAATTTATGACCGCATTTACTGCATAACCATACGCCTTTACTAACTCTTCTTACAGCTTTTTTAGAACATTTAGAACATTCAGTTTTTGCTTTTTGTTTTTTTTCAACAGCCAAAACTTTTTGCCTTATTGTTAAACCATAACGAACCCCAAAACGTCCTGTTGATCCAACTTTCTTTGTTGATGTCATTTTCCTAAAAAATCCTGTTTGTATGGTGAAATTGTAATATTTATAAATATATTGGATAGTAGAATTAATCAATTTAATCATTAATTTATGTTACATTTTAAAATACATAGATTTATTTACATTATATTATAAGAATAATTTATATGCCTAAAATAGAGATTTTACATCACAAAAATCATAGATTTATGTTCATTGATGGATATTTGTGGATGTGGGACACTCCTCAAGAAATTAAACTTCAAGAAGATCTAGCAAAAAAAGCTTTTGGAGATGTTTTGGTTGCTGGTTATGGTCTTGGAATTCTTCCTAAATTTTTAATTAAAAATCCTAAAGTAAAATCAGTCACAATAGCAGAAAAATACAAAGAAATAATTGAAAAGATGAAAAAATCTGAAAAGATAAATGGTAAAATTATAATATCTAATTTTTATGATCTACCAGAAAGTCAAAAATTTGATTGTATAATTGGTGATATTTGGCCAGATATAGATATTAAATTTCTTAAAGATTATGTAAAATTTAAAAATAAATCTCAAAAGCTACTGAAGAAGAAAGGTAAAATTTTAGCATGGGGTAAAGATTATTTTGAATTTTTACTGAAAAAGAAAAAAACCATTTAAGGTTATTCATAAATATTTTTTTAAGAATATTGATTTTTGAAGTTGAATTTAAATAAATATATTGGATGGGGCTACCCGGATTTGAACCGGAACTTCAACCTCCCAAGGGTCGTATCCTAATTACTCATGACTTTTGATCATTCCAAGTTAGATTATAGCCCCATTAATTCCTTTTAGTGGTCTAATATCGTTAATAAATCTTACGACTTCTTTTTTCTGATATAAACATACATTAGTTTCTTTACATTTCACAAAAGGATATCCTAAATTTTTAGTAATAAATTTAAAATCTTTCATGAGTTTTTGGTTATGATTTGTAAAATCTATATATAAAGCATTGTCTCTCTTAGCAAAAAAGATACTTCCGTCTGTATCTATGAGCCCCCTAAGGCACATTTTAGAATACTTTTGGTTTTTTATTATCCATTTAGGTATTCCTAACTGGTTTTTTATTTTATTCCCCCTTTTTAATCCTAAATCTAATAAATTTTGAGTAAGATATTTATTATAGAAATAGATATATGCTCCATTATTTTTCTTTAATTCTTTAAATTTAAAATTTACACCAAAACAATTCCTAGCTAATATTTTAGTATATTTAATATAACTTTTATTTCTTTTATCAAAAGCAATATTTGTTGTATTCTTATAAATATTTCCGTCACCTAACATTATGCCTATAAATTCAGATAAAATTTTCTTATTTCTTGTTAAAATTATAGGTTCTGTGTAAGCATATTTTCCTAAATTTTTAGTATTGTCAAATTCTATTTCTTTCAGTTTAATATTTTTTATTTTCAAAAATTTTGATAATAATTTTAAATGTTTTTCATTAATACTTTTATTCTTATAAAGTATATTACGTACTTGAATGCCTGTTAAATTTAATAATTGATCCATACTATAATTGTTTGATCTTATACAATTCCTAAATTCTTGCGTAATAGTGTACCTTTTCAATAAAATATTATTAGAATTTTCCTTTATAAATTCTACGCGCAACTTCCTTGTCGTGTCGTCATCATTTGAATAATAAAGTATATTTTCTAGAATATAAATGAATTTTACTTAACAAAAAATATAAATACTTAAAATAAATAATAAATACATGCAAGAACTTTGGAGATTTTTCAAATCAGTAAAAGTCGCTATAAAAGATTCAACTTTAGTTAATCAAGAATTAGAAATAGAAATAAGATTAAGAGAATTATTAAAATATTATTATGAACATTTTTCTTTATCTAAAGAGTATAAAAAATATGATAAAAAATCAAGAGAATTAATCAGTAAATCTATGTCAGATCTATCACAAATTTTATCAATGTGAATATTAAGTTCTGAGAAAGCATTTCATCTTAATAGATTTAGATATTTAGAATATTCTGAACAAGAACTTAAAGAAGCAGCAGAAAATTTAAAGATAGAATTAAATTAATTATTTTACAGTTCTAAGATTAGCTAAATTTTTCACTTCACCATAGCGGCTTGGCCAATCAAGAATTAGTGATTTAAGTCTAGGTCCTAATTTTGAATCTTTTACATCATAAGTTAATTTTTCAGCAAGAATTAAAAGAGAATCATATTTTTGTTTTAATCTTATCCCAACTAATTTTTTCTCTTTTTCTAAATCATTAATTTTAGCATCAGCTAATCCTGAATCTTCTTTCATTGCTTCTATTATTGCTTGTCCTTGCGCAAGATTCTCACCATAATCTTTTCTCCCTCTTTTTGCTTTTACTCTTAGACCAGCTTCAAGTTTAGCACTCTGCTCTTCAAAACTTATTATACGTCTAATTTTTTTATCAATATCACCATAATTATAACTTAAATCAGTCTCTTCTTTTAAATCTTTTCTAAAAGTATCAAGCGCAATTTCAATATTAACTTTATAAAACTCACCCATAATTCTAACTTCTTCATCATTAACTCTTAAAGAACCAAAATAATATTTATCTACTAATGTTCCTGAACTAAATAATCCTCTAAACCAATCAAAGACCATAAATAATCAAGAGAAATAATAACTATTTAAATTTACTTCTTAGCAGGTTCTTTCTTTGGAGGCGCAGTTCCAGTTGCTGGTGCTGTTCCTGCCGCAGGTGCATTAGCTGCTGCTTTTGCTGCCGTCTCAGCTTCTTTTGCTGCTTTAACTTCTGCTTTTTGTTTTTCAACTTGTTTTTTCTTAGATTCTAATTCTTTACCCATAGCTTCAAGCTCTTTCATCTTTTCAGGATCAGTTTCTGTCTTTTCTGATTTTATTAAAGCATCATATTTTCCTTGATTAATTTCTTTTAAAATATCTCTTGCATCTTTTCCATCAATTAATACTCCAGCAGATTGACAACTTCCAACAATTGTTTTTACTGCAGATTTTAAATTATTAACAATTAAAGAAGAAGATTTCATCTTAGCAACTTTTATTACTTGCTCAAAAGAAATAACTCCAGATTTATTTATATGTGGTTCACCAGAACCTTTCTCTATCCCAATTTCTTTCATAAGTAATTGAGTAGCAGGAGGAGTACCTATTGTAATTGTAAATGATTTGTCTTCAGTATCAACAATAATTTTAACAGGAACTTTCATACCTTTGAAATCTTTAGTCATATCATTAATCTGACTTACAACTTGACCTATATTAACTTTTAAAGGTCCAAGTGAACTTCCAATTGGTGGGCCTGCACTAGCTTTTCCACCATCAACTAAAGCATCAACTGTTTGTTTCTTTCCCATTTTAGTAGACTTAGGATTAAAAAACAATTTATAAGGTTTTTGGAAAAGTTTTAACTCAATAATTTTTCAAGATTTAATCTCTCTCTTCTACTAAGCCTTAAGCTTTTAATATTTCTTTGAGCGAATTCTAGAACTTCTCTTAAATCTTTCATACCACCTTTATAATATCCAGGGAGTTTACTTAATTCAAAACACCAAGATAAATTATCAATATATAACTTAGCTTGTCTAATAAGTAATTCAGAATTTTTTAATACATCCCAGCTATAATTAGCCCCACATTTAATACAATTAATTTCAGACCCCCCATATTCTCCATAATTTTCGCTTAAATAAGTTCTATCAATAGGACATTTTAATTTAGTTGTTCTTAATACCATAAATGAAATAAATATAATAATCTTAATAAACATTTCTAATTAAAAAATTAAACTTTAATTTTATCCATAATATAATTTTAACAGGAACTTTCATACCTTTGAAATCTTTAGGCATATCATTAATCTGACTTACAACCTAATGTTTTAAATGGGATCTTTTATTTAAAAAATCATGCAAGCAGTTATTTTAGCAGGAGGGTTTGGAACTAGATTAAAGAGTATACTGGATAAAATTGAAACCATAAAACCAATGGCTCCTGTAAATAATAAACCATTTTTAGAACATTTAATTAATTTATCAAAAAAAATTAAAGAAATAACAATTTAATATTCTTCACCAATAGCTTCTGAGCCTTCACTAGATTCTCTTCTAATAACTTTTACCCAATCCATTTTTACAGTTATAGGAATAGGAATTGCAGCTTCTAATAATTCAACTACAACTTCTTCTTTAGTTTCATCTATTCTCTTAACTTTAGCTTTTTCTTTCTTAAATGGACCATGAATAATTTCCACAATATCTTTTTCTTGTATATTCATTGGAGCTTTAATTTGTTCCAACATTGGTTCAATTTCAGAAAAATTAACTAATTTAGGAAGCAAACCTCTTGCATAAGGAATTCCAAAGCATGCTTGTTCAGCATCTTCTCTTGTTTTTGCTTCAACAAAAATATAACCCCTCATTCCATGAGCATTAATTATACTATAAACTTCTAAGTTTTTTTTCTTTATGTTTGTATCCATAAAGTCCATTACTTGTTCTTCTCTATTTGCTGTTGTTCTTACTGCGAATACTTGATTTTCCATTTTTCTTTATTGCAAAAATAACTGCCATAGCATATTAATAATAAAACCAATAAATCCTATTACTAATATACCTATTCCAGTAATTTTAACTATTACTTTTAACTCCTCTTTTGTTGGCTTTTTAGTTACTTGCCAAACCCTTCTACACTCTATAATAAAAGATTTAAAACGTTGTATAAGAGAAGGCTTAGCAACTTCATTCATATGTTTTGGTGATAGAAAAGGTATTTAAATCTTATTGTAAAGTTAAAATTTTATGGGCTTAGATAAAATAATACATGATTCAAATATTAATCCTAGAATAATTGATTATATCCCACTCATAGGTTTATATCTGTATGATAAAAGGCATAAAGATAATGAACAAGCTTCAGATAAATTAAATTTATTATTATATTCACATATAGGAATAATATCTGGAACAACAGCACTAGCAACTTCAATTTTTTTATTATATAATTATATTAAATAATTTAAAAGAATTAATTTACAAAATCTATTCCTAATTCTTCTTCCATACCCTTTTTCCTTACAACTTTAGGATTATTTTTCTTAGCACCAAATATTTGTGGACTATGAACACCAGTAACAATTAATAAAGTTCTAATTGTATTATCTAAATCTTCAGAAATTTGTGCACCCCAAATTGTTCTTGCATCTTCATCTAATCTTTCAGTTATAGTTTCAACAATTCTTCTTGCTTCATCTAAAGTTAAATTTGGTCCACCAGAAATATTAATCAATGCACCATTTGCACCAGTAATATCAACATCAAGTAATGGATTTTGTATTGCTTTTTCTACAGATTCTATAGCTCTATTTTCTCCATCACTTTCACCAACACCAATCATTGCAACTCCACCTTTACCCATTACAGTTTTAATATCAGCAAAATCTAAATTAACTAATCCAGGTTTAGTAACTAATTCAGCAATTCCCTTAACAGAATTAGTTAATATTTCATCTGCAACTTTAAATGCAGTATGTAAAGGCAAACCAGGACACAATTCTAATAATTTATCATTAGGTATTACAATTAAAGTATCAACAGTACTTTCTAATCTTTCTAAAC
This sequence comes from archaeon, assembly GCA_023245565.1. Taxonomy (GTDB): domain Archaea; phylum Nanobdellota; class Nanobdellia; order SCGC-AAA011-G17; family GW2011-AR18; genus JACPCE01. Next base: position 14,594 of record JAHFKB010000005.1, on the reverse strand, counting down.
CAGAAATTGCATTTGCATATCTTCTTTGTCCTTCCATTGCAAAAGGTAAAGTAACAATAGCAATTGTTAAAATTCCTAATTTTTTAGCTACTTCAGCAACAACAGGAGCAGCTCCAGTACCAGTACCACCACCTAAACCACATGTGATAAAAATAATATCAGAACCTTGAATTGAATCTTTAATTTCTTTTTCACTTTCTTTTGCTGAATCTTCCCCAACTTTAGGAATAGAACCTGCACCTAATCCACCAGTTAGTTCTTTTCCAATTAGAATTTTTACATTAGCATTTGTATAAAGTAAATCTTGAGCATCAGTATTAATAGCAATAGTTTCTGTTCCACTAATTCCTACTTCAGACATACGATTAATAGTATTATTTCCTCCACCACCACATCCAATAACTTTAATTTTTGCTTTTTGTTTTGCAACTAAAGCTTCAAGTTCTTCATCAACAGCAGTTGTCTTTCTAGGAACCTGTTTTAATCCAGCAGAAGCAACTCTTTGACTAACTTGTCTTAATAAATTATCCATCAAAATAAATTAGAAAACTAATATTTAAATTTAATTATGATAGATAATAGCTTTTTAGTTAAATGTGACTTCTAAGCCAGGAATTAGGTTTTTAGCCTTATTTTTCACTTCATCTTTAGCTTTACTAGGAATTATAGGTTTAATTTTAATTTGAGCTTTACTTTCTTTAATTTCTAAGCTATATTCTTGTTTTGATAAACCTAACATGTTTTCAACTAAAGATTTTAATTTTTCTTCATCATTTTCAACAATTCTATTAATTTTTATATCATAAATTAAATTTTTTCCAGATAAAGGATGATTAAAATCTACACTAATTCTTCCACCATTAACAGACCTTATAGTTCCTAATAAACCAGAAGCATTTATCTGCAATCCAGGAACAGGATTTATTTTTTGTTTTTTTAAGATATCTGCAGAAATTATTTTTATTAAACTTGGATCTTTTTTTCCAAAAGCCTCTCCAGCTTTTATATCTAATAAATAATTTTCCCCAATTTCTTTATCAACTAAAAAACCATCTATAATTTTTAGAATTTGATTTTCACCTATGCAAATAATTTTACTTCCATATTTAGTATGTGAATTATAAAGTCCTTCTTTTTTAGCAACTTCTTTATCTGTTAAATCAAATATTTTATTATTATCTTTAATCTTTCCAACATAATCAATCTCAACAAAATCTTTTTCTTTTGTTTTCACCATTAATTTTTGATTAAATGCAAGGTTTTTAAGTTTTATGTTATTATTTTATTTATATGGTAATATTAGATTTGCATTATGAAGATAGAAATAAAGCAGGAAGTATAGGGTGGATTCTTGGACTTCCAATAGTCTTTTCTTTAATACCTCAAGGTTCAATTAGGATTCCATTTAAGGATAGGGAAGTTATAAAAGAATCTCTAAAAAATCCAAAATGCTTTTTAGGACAACAAGGTTTAAATCATAAATGCCAAAACTTTCATAAATATGTAGATCCTTGGCATGAAAACTATTGTTTATTTGGAAATAAAATAACTAAAGAAAAACAAAGAGAATTTATGATTAGGGGTAAAGAATTATTATTTAAGATTTATAAAAGAGAAGCTGAAATTTATACTCCTCCAAATCACTTATGGAATCAAGACACTTTAGAAGTAGCAGAACAAATAGGTTATAAATACCTGACAGATAAAAACATGATTAATTTACAACCTTACAAAGTTGGGAAATTAATAATTGTACCTGAACACAAATTTAATAATCAAGATATAGATAGTATAGTTTATGCTCATTATGGTGTTGATATAATTGATATAGAAAGTATAAAAGGATTCAAAATGGGAAATTTTAAAGATATAAAACCAGTACAGCAGTCATATGAAAAAATTAGATTAAATGAAATTTTAAAACACTCTTCAAAAATTGGAAGAGATTTAAAAAATATAAATAGATAGAAATAAAAGCGAGAAAAGTTAATAAATTATTAATGCTTAAACCAGATAAATATCTTATTGAATTTATTAATTATTGTAAGAAGAAATTTAAAGAAGACCTAGTTGCAATAGTAATATATGGTTCTTATCCTTGGGGATACTTTGACAAAAATAAAAGTGATTATGATGTAATTATAATCTTCAGAGACAATATTCCAAAAGGTAAAAATCCAATAAAAAAGAAGTTCAAAAAGATTAGTTTACAATATTATGATAACTGTGAAGGATTAATAAAAAAAGTCAAATTAGGTCATTGGTCAATTTATATTACATTATTAACAAGTGGAATGATACTATACGAGGATCAAGATTATTCTAAATTTCTAAAAACTTTAAAAAATATAAATTTTAGAGATGAATTGGTAAAAGTTTCACTAACAGAATTAAAAAAAAATACTGAAGAGAAAATAAATTATGAAATTAAAATTCTTAAAAGCAGAAATGGTTTCGAAGCTATAAAATGGGCATTACCATCAATAAGAAAGAAATTACAATTATTAACATATATCAAAAATAAGAAATTATTATGGGATTTAAATATGAACTTAATTTTAAATAAAACATTAAATAAAGAAGAAAAAGCATTTATTCTAAATTTAGATAAAAAAGTAAAAAAAAGGTTAGAAAATTTTAATAATCAAGATAAAAATAAAGTTATAGAATTATTATTTAAATTAAATAATGAAATTATTAATAATCTCAGATAAAATAAACAATCAAACTAGAAATAACTAATATAATATCTAAAAAAATCGCAAAATGAGATTCTTTAAAATAAAACCTACTAATTTTAAATCTAAAGTAATGAGGTTTATTTACCCATAAATGATCTAAGTAAATATGAGAGTAATAACCTAAAGCTAGAATCAAAGCAATTTTATAATCAATTAAAAAAACAACCATAAAAATAATTGTTAAAATTGTAAATCCTGTTCCCTCATGTATAAAACTTCTCTGAACAAAACGATGTAATTTAATTGAATTAGTCCAAGTTGATAATAAAGAAAATCTATTAGATTTACTATGGATTATATGTTCAACATAGTGATCTAGATCAACTAACATCCCAATAAGGCCGCAAATTATAGCAAATTTAAAACTTAATATAGATAATTTATACAATACCAAAGCAATAAAAAAAGGAAATAGAAAATGAGTATGTGGGTTCATAAATTAAAAAGTTTAATATGGATTTTAAAACTTTCGTTTATTTATTTCATTTTAACAAAAACCTTTATAAATCCTTCATTTACTACAGGTCTATGGCAGAAACTAAATTAGTACAAGCTGGCGATCTAAAAATTGGAAGCTATGTTATATTTGATAATATTGCTTGTGTAGTAAAAGATATTCAAACTTCTAAAACAGGAAAACATGGTTCATCTAAATGTAGAATTGAAGCTGTTGGATTAATCAACAATCAAAAAAAAATTCACTTATCTCCCGCAGGAGACAATGTTCAAGTTCCTATAATTGAAAAAAAGAATGCTCAAGTTTTATCTGTACATGATGATATGGCTACTGTAATGGACAATGATAGCTATGAAACATTTGATATAAAGATAATAGATGAATTCAAAGGACAAGTTAAAGAAGGTTCAGTAGTTAATTATTGGATAATTATGGATGAAAAAGTTATAATGCAAGTGAAATAAAATGGTAAAATTCCCTGAAGCTAATAAAAGATTGTTTGGTAATGTTTTTGTTTGTAGAAAGTGCAAGACAAAAATGAGAACTGATCCTGCAAAAGTTAGAAAAGGAAAAATAATGTGTAAAAATTGCACTTCAAGAGCACTTAGACCAGTAAGGAAGAAGTGATTATGAATTATGATTTATTATTACTAGTTGTTTTCTATATATTTTTATTAATAATATTTAAAATCTTCAGAAAGAAATTCGAAGTTCAAGGAAAAGTATTTGTTCTATATAAAACTAAAATTGGAATTAAATTAATGGATAAAATAGCAAAGAAATTTCCAAAATCTCTAAATATTTTAGGTTACATAAGCGTTGCTATAGGTTTTCTAGGAATGTTAGTAACTACAGTATTCATAGTTTTTATGACTTACAAATTTTTATTTGTTCCAAAAACACAAGCAGCCTTAGCTCCATTGCTTCCTGGAATTTCAGTTAGTGATCAGCTTCCAATTTTATCTTTTTGGCATTGGATTATTGCAATTTTAATAGTTGCAACAATACATGAATTTTCTCATGGAGTATTTGCAAGATTAAGAAATATAAAAATTAAATCTTCAGGTTTTGCTTTTCTAGGTCCAATATTAGCAGCATTTGTAGAACCAGATGAAAAACAATTAAAGAAAAAACCTGTAAAAGATCAATTATTTGTTTTCTCTGCAGGACCATTTTCAAATATTATTTTAGGAATTATTATTTTATTAGTAATGGGTTTAGTTTTATCTCCTATTGCAAATAGTGTTACAGAAGTAAATGGAATTATAATAGGAGAAATTAATTCTTCTTTACCAATAAACAATTCAGGCTTAAAATCTGGAATGATCTTACAAGAAGTAAATGGAAATAAAATAAATGAATCATCTGTCTTATCTAATATATTGGAAGCAAAAAAACCAGGAGAAGTATTAAATTTCAAAGCAAATGATTCTTATTATAATGTAACTTTGTCTTCTAATCCAGAAAATAATACAAAAGCTATTTTAGGAATTTCCTTTAGTAATTATAAAATAGAATTAAAAGAAAAATTCAAACCTTATTCTATTTTATATAAAATATTTTCTTGGTTCGGAATGTTATTATTTTGGTTATTTAACATCACAGTTGGTGTTGGATTATTTAATTTACTTCCTCTTGGTCCAGTAGATGGAGGAAGAATGTTTAATTCAGCATTAATTTATTTTACAAAAGATGAAAAAAAATCTTTAAGAATACTTACTACTGTTTCATTAATAATTTTAGCTCTTATTTTAATAAATATGTATCCATTTTTCCTTAGATTATTCAAGTTTATACTTTCTCCATTTATTTAATTAATTATTCTAACTAAAACAACTGCTAATAGCGCATCATTAAAAGAATTAACACCAGGAGCAAGAGTATAAACAGAACTAACAGAAAGTTTTTCCTCACAAAGTTTTTTTGAATCATAGATTGTAAATAAAACTTTTTTATTATAATTTAGATATCTAGAGATGAATCTCCAAAAATAAAAATTAGGTGCCCCCCAAATAAAGTCTTTAGATTCTAAACCACTTAAATCTTTTATTATAAAATCAAATCCCCAAGTTCTTGACCCCCGATTAATTCTATCATTTCCATATTTTAAAATACTTCTAATTGCTTTAAAATTTATTTTATTAATATCTCTACATTCAATACCTCTAAATATTAAACCATTAGGAAGATTTTCTGAAAGCCACTCTATAAAATCTATCCAAGAAGAACTTATTAATTGATTTTGAATCATTTCTGCATAATTTAATCCAATTTTATTTTTCATTTGTTTTTCAATAAGAAATTCTTCTAAACCTTCATTTTCACTTAGGATTTTACCAATTCTTTTATCATAAACATCAAGTGTAAATTTTCTTATACTTAAATTTTTAAATAAAGTTAACATAATAATAAAAGGTTTTTCTAATATATATAATTAATTATTATATAAAAGTTTTTAAATTACTTATTAATTATAATTTCTATGCTAGTCGATGTTCATACTCATTTAACATTCCCTCAATTTGAAAAAGATCTAGATGAAGTAATTAAAAGAGCAAAAGAAGCAAGATTAGTTGCAATATTATGTTCTGGAGTAGATCACGAAAGTAATGTTAAAGTTCTAGAACTAGCTAAAAAATATGAGATAATTAAAGCTTCACTAGGAGTTTATCCTTTAGATGCAGTAGGCTTAGGACACTATGATGATGTTCCAAGAGAAAATAGGCCTTTTAATGTAGATGAAGAATTAAAATTCATAGAGAAAAATAAAGATAATATTTTAGCAATTGGTGAAATTGGTTTAGATAAATCTCCTGAAGGCGATTGCAAATTAAAAGAACAAGAAGAAGTTTTTTGGAAATGTATAAGGTTAGCAGAGAAAATAAATAAACCAATAGTAGTTCATACAAGAAAAGCAGAGAAAGAATGTTTAGAAATTTTAGAATCTTCAAAGTTAAAAAAAGTAGTTCTTCATTGTTTTACAGGAAATTTAAAATTAGTAAAAAAAGCAGAAGATCTAAATTTCTATTTATCAATTCCAGCTGTAGTTACAAGATTAAAACATTTCCAAGAGGTAATTCAGAGAACTTCATTAAATAATTTACTCACAGAAACAGATGCACCATACTTATCTCCATATAAAGATCAGAGAAATGAACCAAGTTTTATCAAAGAAACAATAAAAATTATCTCTCAAATAAAAAATATTACAGAAGATGAAGCAGAAAAAATTATTTTTTCAAATTATCAAAAAGTTTTTCTAAAAAAATAAAAAATAGCAAAGTATATAAGTATCGATCACGCAAATATAAATATAACTTTCCAGTCTTCAACTGGGAAAAAGAGGTGATATCATGGCAGCTAAAAAGAAATCAAAGGCTAAAAAGAAGAAGAGATAATTCTCTTCTTTATTTTATTTATTATTTTCTTTTAATTCTATAATCATTCCATCTTTTCCAGGATTTATAATTAAACTTTTCTTAATCTTATCTTGTTTTTTAAAATTTTCATGAAAATGTCCACATAAAACTAATAATGGCTGAACCTCTTCTACAAATCTTCTAGTACTCTTACATCCCCTATGCCCCATAGGTAAATAATCTAATTTAGTTCCATAAATTGGTGCATGTGTTATAAATATTAATTTTTTATTTCTATCATAACTCTTTATAAATTTTTTAGCAACTCTTTCAAATTCTTCTTCTATAAAAGAAAATCCACCAGTACCCCATCCAAAGAAATTAAAATTTCCAAATTCAAAAACACCACAATGTAAATTTATTAAATATTTATATTTAGAACAAATATATTTTATCTCTTCTACCATTTCATGATTTCCAGGTATTATTAAAGTTTGAATTTTTAAATCATTTAAGAACTTTGCAGCTTCTTTAAGACCGCTTCCAAAAACAGAAAGATCACCACAACATATCAATAAATCAGGTTTTTCTTTAATAGCTTTTTCTTTAATTGACTCAAGAGATTTTTTACTAACATGAACATCTGTAAAAGCTAGTAATTTCATAAATAAAATAAAATATAGAAGGTTTAAATGCTTTATTATTAAAAGGACAATAAAATAAATTAGTTAAATTTATGTAGTATATATTAAATAAAAATATATGGATATACTTACTAGACTTAAAAAAATATTAACAAAAGACATTACTGCTAATAGAAATTTAAAAAAATTATTAAAAGAATATATAATTTTCATAGCTAATTTAGAAGTAAAAGAAGAATACAAAGTTAATTATTTAGAAGATTTAAAAAAGGCCTTAGAAATTATAGAAAAATCTAAAACAATAGATATTAAAGATTTTGAATATGTAAAACAAATACTAAATTTAGAATACAATGAACCTAAATTTGAATTATATTTTAAATTAAATAATAATCAACAAGAAGCAGTAAAAGTTTATTTGTCTAAAATAAAAGAATTATTTAATAATGTAGATTTTTTCTTTACTAAAGAAATAGAAGAAGAATTATATATAATTCCAAAAGAATATATTATTAGTCACACAACTCCAAAATATAGAAATTTTTTAAAAAAAGCAAATTATATGGATTTAGATTCAGCAGATGGTTTATTAGTAGAAAAGAAAATATTTAAAAGAAATATAAATCAAATAAATGGAAGAAAATTAGTAAAAGATCAAGGTTATAAATTATTAACAGCAGGTATAATGTACTTAGTTTTTATTCCTTGGTTAAAAGAAAAAGAATCTCAAGGAGATACAGAAGCTCAAGAAACTTTAAATGAAATGAAAAGTAAATATGCAGAATGGTTAGAAGATCAAATAATAAATAAAAATACATTAAAAATAAATAATAAAGAAATAGAAATTAATTTAATACAACAAGATGGACGGTTTGACAAAGAAGATATAAATGAATATGGTTATCCTGAAAAATTAAAAGAAAAAGGAGAATATTATTATTGGTATCCAAGAAATAATGAAATTGCCGCCATCCGTGGCAGGGGCTCTGAGTTGAGCTTGGATTTGGACAGGGGGCCTGGCGTCGTGGATGATGTGCTTGGGTTGCGTCGCGCAAAATTTTTTAATTTTAAAAAAGAAAGAAAATTAAATAAGTCATTAGGACCTTATAGATAATTATTCATCAAAGTATCCTTCTATAAAAGCAGCTTCTTTTGGACTTATCTCATCATTGTCCAATAAATATTCATAATCTATAACTAGTTCTTGTATTTCCATTTTTAATTCCTCCTTTTTCTTTCAATTAAAGGCAATCTCCTTAATTGATCACTAAATAAAATAGATATTTTATCTAATTCAAATTCTATTGGCAGCATTTTTGAATACCTCCTTTCATAAAATAATATTAGAATTTTTCCTTTAAATATCCTATGCGCGTCCACCTTGTCGTGTCGTCGTCATTTGAATAATAAAGTATATTTTCTAGAATATAAGATAAATTTTCATTAACAAAAATTAAAAGATTTAATCTAAATATTGAATAACAGTTTGTTTAAATCCAGATTCATCAACTTCTTCACCATGTTTAATTCTTCCCAATTTTTCAAGTTCATTTATTTTTCTTTGAAAAGTTCTAATGCTCTTCCCGCATTTTTCTTCATAAATCTTAAATAAATCATTTTTATTTTTACCAGTATTTTCTTTAATTATTTCTAATAAAGAATCTAAGTCTAAATCTTTGTCTAAATCTATTAAAGAAATCATTGCTTCTTGTACAAATTCTATAGTAATTTTTTTAGAACTTTTATTTTCTGCAATTTCACCAGATTGTTTAAGTAAAAATAAACCTGCTCTTATATCTCCAAGTTCAAAAGTTTTTTTAACTATAATATTTAAAGAATCTTCATCTAAAGTACCAGAAACAAAAGCATATTCTGCTCTTTGTTTTAATATAAAACTAGTTTGTTCTAAATTATAAGGTTTAAATTCTAAAATATCAGGAATTAATCTTGATCTTATTCTAGCATCAATTTTTGCAAGAAAACCATTATCATTTGTTATTAATATAATGCCCCTTCTATGAAAATCTTCTAATATATTATAAATAATATTATGATCTTGTAATTTATCAGCTTCATCTAGAACAACAACTATAGATTTTTCATTAATTATTTCAGCAGCAGCTTCTAATAATTCATCAAAATTTTTACCATGAGTCCATTTATAATTTACTTGCTGGCATATATCAGAAATAATTTTAAAAGAAGTATCTCTTTTCCAGCAGTTAACATATAAACAAAAAACTTCATCACCATAATCATCTTTTAATTCATTTAAAACATGTTTTAAAGAAACAGTTTTACCTACTCCAGGTTTTCCAACAACAACAACATTTTTACCATTTCTTCTTTGTAATAATGGTTTAATAGAAGTTGCTATCTGCTGCTGCTGTGTTTCTCTAAATGGAATTAATTTTGGTTGATAATCATAATCTAAGAATTGAGGATTAAGGAAAATAGATTCATCTGACTTTAATATCTTATCAAACAATTCTCCCATACAAAGTAATAATTTAAAGAATTTAAAAACCTTTTTACGCAGCTTTTCTATCTTCTTTTATACGAGTGTCAGGTTTTTGCTTCAATTTTTTTCTTAAAGGAGTAACATCACTACCTTCTTCTGATGATGTATAAGATGAAGAACTAGCAGAAACCTTTCTCTTAGATACTTTTATTCCTTTTAATACAGCATCTCTACTTTGATCAAGAACATTTCTTAATTCTTGTCCTAAATTAAAATTTAAAATAGCAAGATTAACAAAACCATTTACTTGTTCTTCAGAAAGTTCACTAAATAAAATAATACGAAAATAAGAAGGAAGTTCTGAAAAATCAAATTTTTGTGTAACAGATCTCTCTAAAATACCAATATAACTTTGTGCTTCAATTTTTGTAAGTAAATATGGAGTTCGATTTAAAGTTTCTTTATATTCATAATCCATATCATTAACATACTTTCCATCTTTAATACATATCAAAGCACTATCAAGAGCTGCCATTAATGCATTTCTGTACACCATATATTCATTCATAAGGCGTTGAAGATCACCTGTTGATTGATAAATTGAGAATATTTTTTTAACATAATTAACTTCGTTTTTAATACCTGCTAAAAGTTTTTTAATAGCATTAATTTTTTCCCTCTCTTCGCTTGTGCCAAAGATACTATCTAAAAAACCCATAAAATAATTAATAACAATTAATATATATAGTTTTTTAAATTTCCTTTATGCCATCTTTAGTTAATGCCATAAATCTCATTCCAAAACCTAATTGTAATATAGCAGATAAAATAGCCATATGTTCCTTGCCTTCACCAGATATTAAATTAACAGCAACTTCAGTTCCAGTTAATTTTCCTTGTAATCCTAACTTTATTTTTTCTCTTAAATCTTCTAATCCAACTCTTGAATCAACAACAATCATCTCAGCTTGTTTCTCATTATTAAAATTCTCTTTGCCAAAATCATTTGTTATAAGAAATATTTTATCCCATTGTCCATCTGCAATTAATCTAGAAACATGCCCCCATGTTCCTTTTCCAGTACTTAAACAAGCTACTAAACACGTCATAGTAATATGAAAATTAATTTCTTTTTAAAGTTTTGTGTGTTTTAGTTGAAAACTAATAATTTTCAAAAGTCATTCTTATTAACGAACTATTTGAAAAATTAACTATTTCCCTTAAGTTTTTAAATTCATCACCATCAATTTTAGATTTTAATTTTGATAATTCCTGCTTTAAATTGTTTCCCTTTTTAACAAGAATATTATATTGGTTTGCTACCGCTTGTCTATCTTTATCTAATTTTTTTTGCATAATTTTTCTTCTTCCAACATTTTTCTCTTTTAAAATATTTTTGACCCTAAAATTTATATCTTCTACATCAGCTTGTTCTTTTTGAACTTCTGCTTTAAATTCCATTATCTCCATTCTAATACTTCTTAAATCAAAATTTTCTCGAGCATAAGCAACATTTTCTTGTCCTGAAACTGGCACGTTAGCAGAAGCTGCAGAAAGACCTAGTGCAAAAAATATTTTTCTAAAAACACCCATAAATCTTATGAATAGATTTAGTATATCTATTTATCTCCTAGGAAATTTTAATTCATATATTTCAACTGTTTGTTTTCTTGATCTATCTGTATAAAATTCCAAATGCAAATGCGGATTTGGATCTAAAGAACTAACAGCCACAAATCCTAATTTTTCCCCAGCTCTAATTAATTGATTTACTTTTACAGCAGGATACAAATGAACATAATCTGCAACACTCCCATCATCATGAAGTATTCTAACAATATTGGTATTATGAATAATTCTTTCATGCTCAGAACCATTAATTCTTCTATTCTCTTTAGCTTCTATAATTCTACCGCTGCAAGAAGCTGATATAGGAATTCCCAATCCCATTTCAAAATAAAATTCTTTAAAACCTAATCTAAAAAATCTACGAGTAATTTCATGATTGGAATTCATATCTTCAATTCTTCTAACTAAATTTCTAGAGTAAGGTAAATAATAATTAGCCATATTTAAAATTTAAGAAAAAAATTTATAAGTTTTACTTTTCTTCGTCTTCAACTTCTTTTAATAATTTCTTCTTAACTTTATCTTTAAGATCTAATTCTTTAAGTAATTCCTTATATCTATTTCTAATTGTAACTTCTGTAACACCAGCAACATCAGCAACTTCCCTCTGAGTTCTTTTTTCATTATTCATTAAAGCAGCAACATATAATGAAGCAGCAGCAATACCAGTAGGTCCTCTTCCAGAAGTTAACTCAGCATCTCTTGCTTTATTTAAAATATCAACAGCTTTACTTTGAGTTTCAGCACTTAATTTTAAAGCAGAAACAAATCTTGGCAAGTAGTCAACAGGATTACTAGGTAAAATTCTAATTCCTAATTCTCTTGTAATAAATCTATAAGTTCTTCCAACTTCTTTTTTATCTATACCAGAAGCTTCACTTAATTCATCTAATGTTCTAGGAACTTCATGTCTTCTACAAGAAGCATATAATGAACCAGCAACAACACTTTCCATTGATCTTCCTCTTACTAAACCTCTTTGTACAGCCATAGTATAAATTCTAGCTGCTTCTTCTTCAACAGATTTTGGTAATTTTAAATAAGAACTTACTCTTTTTAATTCAGCTAATGCTAATTTTAAATTTCTTTCAATAGCAGTACTAATTCTATGTTGCCATTTTCTTAATCTAAAAAATTTATTTTTCCCTTTAGCAGTTAATTGATAAATATCTCCTTTCTGTCCAATATCAGTTCCTAAACCCCTATCAAATTTAGTATAAGACATAGGAGCACCAGTTCTTCTACGTTTAGAAGCTTGCTCATCAGAAAACTCTCTCCATTCTTGACCAAAGTCAATCATTTTTTCTTCAATAACAAGACCACAGTCTCTACAGATTGCTTCACCTTTATCTTTTTGTATTAGAAGATTAGTCCCACCACATTCAGGACATTTTTTTATATATTCGCCAGGCATTTTTTGAAATAGCTCTCCCTAATATTTATACCCCTCTTAAATTTATAAAAATATTTATATATTATGAACTACTTTTATATATAAAGCTTTTCTTTTTAATTTACTTATCTAAAGTGACAATAGGCAGTAAACAAAGGCTTAAAACCTTAATAGAAGAATATTTAGCAACACTTATAAATAATAAAAAAAGTTTTAATTTTATGAGAAAAATAATTTTATTTTTAATATTATTATTAGTTTTAAATATAGCATTTGCTGCTACACCAAAAAAAGAGTTTGATATTACTAGTAATATAAATCAAGCAACTTCTGAAATAACAATACCTCAAGGTCAAAATGCAACAACATCATTACCAATGTTTTCAAGGTCTTATTTAAGAATATTTGAAGGTACAAAGCTTGATTTTAATATTGTAGATCCAGATACAGAAGTAACTATAATAAAAAATAGTTTAATTGTAAAAGAAATAACACCAGATGCTACAAAATTATTACTTTCAATTGACGGAAAAAATTATCAAGAAGTTAATTTAATTCCTAATAAGGATTATCAAATTAATTATACTTACAAATTTATGCCATTTATGATTTTAAAACAAGTAGTAACTCATTATGAAAATACTTCAGAAAAAAGAAATATAGTTTTATTTTTTAATGCTCCATTTTTAAAACCAGGTAAAAGCTTAAGCGATGTTTTACCTAAAAAATCTCAAGTTATAGATCCAACAACAATTCAAACAACAAATTCTAAAAATGAAAGTAAATTTGATACAACTTTAATTATCATGTTTGTTATATTAATAATTCTAGTAGCAATTATTTTTTATCTTAATAAATCTAAGAAATCAAAACACCATTAAGTGTTCCTTCTTGTCCAGGTCTAGAAGTTACTCTAACCTTTCCTAATTTAGTTTCTAAAATTGATCCTTTAGTAATAATATTTCTTCTAATAAAGTTTCTATTAGAAGGGCTTTCTAATACATTAACAACTTCAACCTTTTCTGCTTTTTTAGTTTTTGGATTAATAACATTAATTTGATTAACAGACAATAAAGTATTTTTTAAATTTCCACCTATCTCTCTTCTAACTTTTAATTTAGTTTTACCAACTTTTGTTAATGTTGGAATAGAACCCATATTAGATAATTTTTTTCCTTCAGGGAATCTATATCTACCACCACTAGCTTTTCTTTTCGGACGTCTTTGATATACTACCATAAACCCTCGAAAATAAAAAGTGTTTATATAATTTTTGATTTAAAGAATTAAATAAAATTACTAAAAATCATAGGAAACTTTATATACCAATTCAAGAAACTAAAAAACATGGAGCTAAGACCATTTGATACTTTAAACGAGTCTAAAGGAAAAGGAATTATAATAGAATTAAAAAGTGGAAAGCAATTAATCGGTAAACTAAAATCATTTGACCAGCATGTAAATATGGTTATTGAAGATTCTGAAGAAAAAGTAAATAATGAAACTACAAGAAAATTAGGTACAGTCTTCATAAGAGGAGACACAATAATATTTATTTCAACAGCTTAAGGTGTTCTAAATGACTAAAGGTACAGCATCAATGGGTCAAAAGAGCAGGGGCAGACACCTTGTTCAAAGATGTAGAAGATGTGGAAAACGTTCTTATCATGTTAGAAATAAAAAATGTGCATCATGCGGTTATGGTGATACAACAAAGTTAAGAAGTTATAATTGGCAGACTAAAAGAAAAAATGGTAAATCTTTAGTAAGATATAGACATCATTCTCATTAATTTTTAAAATAATAAATCTTTTATAGTAAGTTCTTTTGTTTTTAATTTATGCGGGGGTGCCGGAGTGGCCAAACGGGCTAGGCTTAGGACCTAGTGACTCAGGTCTACGCAGGTTCGA
>JAHFKB010000053.1 GCA_023245565.1 archaeon | reverse complement strand
GGAAAAATATGGATAACAGATTCAGCTGTAGATTCAATTTGTCATGGAGCTAATTTAAGCATTCCAGGAATTTCAAAATTACATTCAAAAATAGAAAAAAATAATATGGTAGCAATGATGAGTTTAAAAGATGAATTAATTTCAATTGGAATATCACAAATGACATCTGAAGAAATAATGAAAAATCCTAAAGGTTTAGCTATTAAAAATCATAAAGTTTTCATGGATCCAGAGACTTATCCTCATTATAAAAAAGAGATGAATTAGATGAATCATAAAGAAAAAATATTATTATATGCAAGTAATCTATGGTATTTTGGAAGTGGGATGTTTGGTCCACTAATAGCAATTTTCACACAAAAAATTGGTGGAAGTATTCTAGATATTTCTTGGGCATGGGCAACTTATTTAGTTATAACTGGAGTTTTAATGATTGTAATAGGAAAAATATCAGATCATAAAGTAAGTAAGAGAAAATTAATAATTACAGGTTACTCTCTTAATGCATTTTTTACATTTAGTTATTTATTAGTTTCAAAGCCTTATCATTTATTTATAGTTCAAGCAGGTTTAGGATTAGCAACTGCTTTATCAACCCCAACTTGGGATGCATTATATGCAAAGTATGAAACTAAAAAATCAGCAGGTTACATTTGGGGATTAGCTATAGGTGAAGGCCAAATATTAACAGGAATTGCAATAATAATTGGAGGTTTAATAGTTAGTTATTTATCATTTAATATTTTATTTATTTCAATGGGGGCAATTCAAGTATTAGCTACATTATATCAATCAAGATTTTAAATATTTAATTTCTTTATTTCAATAAGAATAACTTTCATTCTGTTTTTAAAAATAAGCATTAATATTGAAGAAGTTATAAATAATATCAAAGAAACACACAAGGCGAAAAATAACTGATAACCATTTTCATAATTTAATTGTTTAGTTAAAAAAGCAATAAATATTCCAATTATATAAGTAAATATAAGAATAATCAAATTATTAAAATATTGAAGATTTTTATTATACTCTAAATCAAATATATTTTTCTTTATATTATCAGATATCATTTTAATCACCAAAAGCTATGGCAAACAATATAAGTCCAACAACAACCAAAAATCCTGCAATTGAAGCAGTAAGATATTGACTCTTAAGCATTGCAGGTATCAAAAGAAAAATTCCCAAAACTGCACCTATAATACCAGCAGTAGCAATAACTCTTTTTTTCATATGATTCATAAAAATTTAAAGTAAATGTTATTTATTAATCTTATCATAAATTTTCCAAAAATCTTTCAAATCAATATTCAACATCATATTTAACTAAATTACATTCTTTAAAATTCTTAACTTCAATAAATTTCTTTAAAATACTAGCAATATCATTTAATTTATATTTAATCTCTAATTTTTCATCAACTTCAAAAGGAATAAATTCATTTTTCTCATGACAAGAATAATTTTTAAGATTTAATAAAACTCCTAGACTTTCAGAAACTAAATAATTTTTACCATTTAAAATCAAAAACCCTTTCTTAGTTAATCCATTTAATATTACAGTAGCCTCAGAAAACATTAAACCAGATTTAGCAAATACATCACCAGGAGTAAATTCTTTACTAAAATCTATACAAATATTAAGAACTTTACTTTCTTTCTCAGATAATTTATCTAAATTTAAAATTAAACTTTTACCAACTCCCCTTTCTAAATCAGTAACTAAATCTCCATTAAATAAATTAACAAGTAAATTAAATTCAACTTTATCTTTAATACAAGTAAACATATAACAAGGAACTAAAATAGATTTTAAGCTTTTAATTTTTTTATTAATTAATTTTGTAATATCATTCTTAGTTAATTTAGGTCTTATCATACTAATAACTTCTTTACTAGAATTAGAATCCCAAACCTTCTTCTCAGTATTTTCATAATCTATACCGGAAAAGTCAATTTTAGCATCTGCAAAAGTTCCAACAACATCAATACTTTCACCACCATGTCTTGTTTTTCTAGGCCTTACATTTACAAATAAAGGCATATCTGTAATTCCAATTAACATTGCAGTTCCAACATGTAAATTAATAATTTCTTTCTCAGTCTCAGAAGTAATGCCTTCAACAGAACTGCTTATAGATTTTAAATCATTAGGATTAGTAATTTTAAGAATTATTTGAGTAGTACATTGAGATAAAATAGTTTTTTCAACTCTAGCAGGCCTTTGAGAAACAACAGCAACACCTAAACCAAATTTCCTACCTTCAGCTATAACTTGTCTTAATATAGAAGAACTTTTTACTTCTCCAAAACTTCTTTCAGGAACATAATTATGTGCTTCTTCAATAACTAAAAAGAAAGGAGCAATTTCTCCTCTTTTCCTAGCATTAAATAAATCAGTAACTAATTTATAAACAATTATTTCTTGCATCTCTTGAGGAATTCCTCTTAAATTAACAACACTGCATTTTCCAACACTAACAATTTCATTTAAACTAGTGCAAGAATCAGAAAATATATTTAATCTTTTTAAATAATCAATAATACTTATCAAAGTCCATTTAGCATTATTTTCTTCAGCTTGTAAACTCAGCATTAATTGATCA
>JAHFKB010000035.1 GCA_023245565.1 archaeon | reverse complement strand
ATCTTTTAACATATAATTTATCAGTTTTAGCATAAGCCTTCCAATCTATACTTTTAAAATCATCTCCTAAACTATAATTTGCATAATCTCTAAAAATTAAACCTGTTCCTAAATTATTTGCTCTTCTCTCACCTATAAAACTTGAAGAAACTCTTTTATTAATTACTAAATCAAACCTGTCTAATTGTTTAAGAAAATCAGTTCTTATCATTTCTTCATTAAATTTTTTATAACATCATCTTCACTCATATTTTGTCTTTCAGCTTCAAAACTTAATATAATCCTATGTCTTAATACAGGATAAGCCATGGCTTGTATATCTTCTTTACTTACATATTTTCTTCCATTCATTAAAGCTCTAGCTTTTCCAGCCATTACTAAAGCAATACTAGCTCTAGGACTAGCACCATATTCAATTAAATCTTTTTTACTTCTAGTAGAAGCAACTAATTCAACTGCATATTTCTTAATATCATTAGCAATAGGAATTTGTTTTACAGTCTTTTGTAAATTAACTAATTCTGTAGCAGTAAATAATTTTCTAACTTTTAATTCATCAAAAGTACTTTCAGAAAATCTATCAACAATTTTTAATTCTTCATCTAATTTAGGATATTTTATATTAAGCTTAAATAAAAATCTATCAACCTGAGCTTCAGACATTTTAAACGTACCTTCTTGCTCAATTGGATTACCTGTAGCTAAAACAAAAAATGGTTCTTCTAATTTATAAGTAGAACTTCCAACAGTAACTTGTTTCTCCTGCATTGCTTCTAAAATAGCTGAATGAGTTTTAGGAGTTGCTCTATTAACTTCATCAACTAAAACTACATTTGCAAATATAGGACCAGGTTGAAATTTAAATTCTTTCTTGCCTTTACTTTCATCAATAATATAATTTCCAGTAATATCACTAGGTAATAAATCAGGAGTTCCTTGAATTCTACTAAAACTTAAATCCATTACATTAGCTAAAGTTTTAACAATAGTAGTCTTAGCTAATCCAGGATAACCTTCGACATAAACATGACCATTACAAAGAATAGCAGCAATTGCCTGTTCAATAATTTCTTGTTGCCCAACAACAACTTTTTCAACTTCAGAATAAAGTGTTTTAAATTTCTTTTGCAACTCTTCCATATTCACCATTTTTCACATCACCTGTTTATTTGATCAAAATAATTTTTAACTAATTTCTGTTTTTCTTTGCTTATCTTATCATTATAGCTCACATCATAACTTGTATATATCTCTTTTGGATATAAAGGAGCATTAAATTCTTCTTTGCCTGCTTTATTAATTTTATTAAGATCTGTATCACTATCTAAAGGATTTAACATTAAATTTAATTGTTTATTACCTAACTTTGCAACAGAACTTTTACCTAAAATATTATTAACATCACCTTGAAGATAACTTAAATTATTATCTCCTAATTCTTGACCAGTTAATCTAGTGTCTTTTCCATTTAATATAGAAAGTTTACTAAAATTAAAATCAAAATTAACATTTAAAAAAGAAAATATTATAACTAATACTGATAAAATAGTAATTAATAATATTCTTATAGCAGTACCACCATAATCTACAAAAGCAGAAGTATTAACTTTACTAACACCTTTAACAACATCTTCTTTTAAAGAATCAATTATAGGATTAGTTTTATTAATATTATCAGCAACAGTTCTTAATTTCTCTTGTAATTCAGGAAATTTCTCTTCAACAACAATATATTTACTCTTATAAAAAACATAAAATAAATTACCTAGAAAAAATAATAAAAAAATTCCAAGAGCAAAATAAATACTAAAATCAAACATCACACATAATAAAAATATAAAAACAAAAACTAAAATAGTATTAAGTATAACAATACCAACATCTAATAAAGTAAGATGAGTATTCAATTCCTCAAGTACATTTTCAACAACCTGTTTTACCATCTTCAAAACAATTTATTCTTTTATCTAATTTAGTTATTTTAGTATTTAATTTATCAACACTTTCTTCTAAATCACTAATTTTAATATTTAAAGATTTAATTTTACTATCTCTATCTGCAATATTTTTATTTAAATTTTGAATTTGTAATTGTAAACCATCTCTTTCAGTTTTAAGTTGTTTATATTGATCTCTTAAATCTGCTTCTTTTAGATTTTTTAATTCTAAATCAGACATAGTCTTATTTAATTGTGACTGTGTTCCTAGTAAACTTTCAAAAGTAGCATTTAACTCAGAAGTTTTTTCATTATATTTAGTATTAACATCTTCAAAATTCCTATTAAAAACAACTAATAAAGAAACCATAGATACTACAACTAAGACAATTAATAAAAATATTTTCACATTCCAATGATCTTTTATTACACCCATTTTCACCTATAAATATCTATAAATAAATAATCTTCTAAAGCATACTTCTAATAAATAGACAATTAAAGCACTTAATAAAAATATCCATCCATAGCTTTTATTAGTTAAAACTTCTCTTCTAGATTTTTGTTTTATAAATTCAACAATTCCATCTGTATTTTTAGACTCAAATAACATTCCTCCAGTAGAATAAACAAGATTATCTAATTGAGGATTATTTCCTATATTCAAATACTCTGTATCATAATTTACAGCAAATACTCCATCTAAAATTTTATTAAATCCAGTTTTATCAACATTTAAACTTCCTCTGTAAAGATTATCTTCAAATTTATATAAATCAATTTCATTTGAGCTTGGTTGAATATCAGACTTTACTATAACCTCTATGGGTTCACCAATTGTTCCATCACTAACATCTATAAATTTAGTATTTTTTCTTTCAGGATCTCCAACAACCCAATTTCCAATTTTAGTAAGCAAAACAGAATTATCTTTACCTAATAATTCTACACCATAAAATCTATAGTCAGTACTTAAAGAAGCAACTCTTCCTAAACCAAATCTCCAAACATCTACAATAGGATCTCCTGTATCAGTAACAACTAACATTTTAGCACTTGCTTTAGGAACAACTTGATTAAATCCATAAATATTAGCACCAATATTCAAACCTCTTGTAATAAAATGATCTTTATTTATTAAAACTAAAGGAAATACTCTTTTATTTTCACTAATTTCACTTTCTCCAAAAGCTAATTTTATTTGTTGTGAAGTATCTGGTTCAAAATAAATCCCATTACCCATTTCTGCTACTTGCTGCATAAAATCTTTATTTGTATCTCCACCAACACCAATAGCATAAGTATTAATTCCTAAACTTGAAGCATATTTAACTGCTGCAATAACTTTATCTTTTCCTTCAGTATTACCATCTGAAATTATTATTATATTTTTACTTCCACCTTTATTTTGCAGCATATCTATAGACATTCTCAAACCCTCAACCATTTGAGTCCCACCACCAAATTGTAATCTGCTTATTTTATCTTCTAATTCAGGTTGTTGTAATAAAGAATTTAATTCTGCAACTTTATATGCAAATCCACTAAAAGCAACTAAACCAACATTACTAACTAAAGGAACAGTCTTTAACATTCCAATAGCTAAAGCTTTTTCAACATCAACTTTTTTATAATCACCAAAACCTCCACCAGTACTTCCAGAAATATCAATAGCTAAAACAATATTCATTTCTCCTTTTTTTCTTCCAGCTTTAGCAACAAAAACAGGAAGTAATTGTTCAAACTTAGAACCACTATAATTTCCAGAATCATAAGAGTTTTTACCCCCAATAACAAATAAACCATTTCCATCAGAAACAAAATTAGATAACTGGTCCGTATACTTATCTAAATCTGAAGCTGAATAATCATCAATTATAATAGCAGTATATGGTTTAAAATCTAAATCTAAATTATTAGACTTATCTATTTGATATAAAGGACCTAATAATTGTTCTAATTCTAAATTTTTACTAATTAAAAGAACTTTAGGTTTAGGAACAACTTTAACAGTTTTATAATAAATATTATTTTGAGAAAAATAATCTTGAACTTCTAATCTAGCAGTTATTTTATGATATCCTTCTTTAAATACTCTTTTAATTTTAATATCTTCTGCACCAACAATTTTATCAAAAACAATACCACCATCAATATCAACAATTAAACGTGCTTTCTTATCTTCTGTTTGTTGAACAAAAATACTAAAACTATTTTCTGCACCTGCAGTAGTTTTTTCTGGACCATAAATACTAACAGCAGCATCATATTTATTTGGATTTATTCTAATAGCACTTATACTTGAATTTAAACTATTAGATTGTAAAGCAACATCTCCAAAGTCTAAACCTACATTATTATTTCCATCAGTAACTAATAATAAATTAGAATCTTTATTCATATTAGAAATTATACCTTCACCTAAAGCAGAATCTTCACCACTTGCCATAAAAGAAATATCAACAAGTATTTTTTTCTCAAGCTCAGCTCTCAAATTATTAACTAAACTTAAATCAAAAAGTTCCATAGAAGTAGAATTATCTACTAAAATTTTTACTCTAGGTTCTCCTTGGACAATTTTTGTAGTCTGAATAAAAGGAGTAGCTAAAGCAATTATTAATAAAATAAAAATTAATAACCTGCTGCATAAAACAAAAATCCTGAGTTTTTTCTTTCTTTTTTTATAATCTTCACCAAAACCCAAATTAATAAAATCTTTTCTAATTAAATAAAATAATATTACAGATAAAGGAAGAATAATTAAAAAAATCCAAGGCCTCTCAAAATATCTGTATAATAAATCTAAAATAATCACTAAATCTCACCTCTAAATTTTATGTAAAAAAATTCAAATAATAAAAGCATTAATACTAAAGCAGCTAAATAAATTTCTAAATCATGATCAACTTTACTTTTAGATTTTTCCAATTTACCATCATTAACAAATTTTACATCTTTGCTAGTAAAGTTAACATTAACATCTGATTCAATTTGATTTAATAAATTAACTACAACAGTTTTGTCACTTATCTTATAAATTCCTTTTCTATCTAAAACTTTACTTTCATTACCTAATTCAATTAAGCTTCCAGTTTTCAGATTAACTTCATTTAAATCTCCTCTTCCAACTAAAGAATAAATTAAACCATTCCAAAATATTGGGTACCCAAGAGTTATTTTAAAATCACTTTCAGTATCTAATATTCCATAATAAACAACTTTACCTTTACCTAAATTAAATAAAGTAATAACACCAGTACCATTATAAGAAACAATATTTACACCTTCACCATCAAAACTAAAAATTCTTTTCACATTTCCAAAATCTATATCTTTATTATACTTATTATTATAATCAACACTTAATGTCCCAGAATTAATAAGTTCTTTAAATTTAATAGGAATTAATCCTTCAAAATCAATCTTATTAATATTATTTTGACCAATTATAATAGCATTCTTGCCTTCATCTCTAACTTTTCTCATAACACTTCCATAATTATCAACAACTAATTTATTTACATCAACACCATCAAAAATATATACATCAAAATCTTCATTAGGAATTATTGGTGGTTCAGCTACTGTAAGTACAACACCATCTATAGAATTTAAAACTGCTTTCAAATATTTAGAAGGATTATTACTTATTAACAAAACTTTTATTTTATCATTATATGGCCTATAAATAAGTAAATCATTATCAACCATAAAATCATCTTTATCTAAAATCTCTGCCTTAGTTAAATTGTCAACTAATTTAAAAACTATAGGCTCAACACTTCCAGATTTTAAATTAAAACTGGTAGTATCTCCTCCAAATTTAACATCAACTTTTTTATCAAAACTATTATAATTTTTTAAATATAAGTTAACTTCATCTCCTCTCAATATCATGTCAACAAATCCAACATTATTTTTTAAATTTTCACCTCTAGTATTAATAAAATCTACAGGAATTCCTTTACTTTCTAATAAATTTTTAGCAACAACAGGATTAACACCTTTACTATATGCAAAATCACTAATTACAACAACTCTTCCTTTTTTATTATTTAATATTTCTGCAGCTAAAGCCATAGCAGAAGATAAATCTGTTGTATCATCAGTTGATTCTAATCTATTAATATAACTATTAAGAGTACCAGCTCTAACATCTTCAAGAGCTAAAATTGGAGAAGACTTTGCTAAGATTAAAGAATTTTTAGAACTAATTAAGTCTTTAAGTTTATCTTTACCAATTTCTAATCTAGTTTCATTTCCTGCTTCTAAAACTTTAGAACTAGCACTAATATCTAATACAAAAATAACATTTCCAGAAACAACATCTCTATTCAAGAATAAAATGGGCTGAGTTATACTAAAAGCTAATAATAAAAATATTAAAAGTTGAATTAAAAATAATAAGTCTCTTTGAAAATATCTAAATAAAGATTTTATTTTACTAGAGCTAGTATTTTTCATAAAAAATATCAAAGACGGAACTTTTAATTTTGTAGGTTTAGGTTTTATTAAATAAAATATTATAAAAGGAATTAACACAAGAAAAGAATACCACCCCAAGTTATTTCCAAAATCAAAAAGCATAAAATATCAATTCTTTCTAGTTATTTAAAGTTTATGACTAAATATTTCTCTCTTTAATTTCATTGTAATTTCTATGCATTCTTCTTTAGTATAAAGATTAATTACTTTCTCTTTTTTTATCTCTTCAAATCCTAAAGAACAATAAAGAGAATAAGCAGGTTTATTAAAATAATATACCTGCAAATAAATATTTTCTAAATTCAATTGATTAAAACCATATCTTAATGCTAAAGTTGTAGCTTCTCTTCCATATCCATTACTTCTAAATTTAGGTTCACCAATAAGAATTCCAAGTTCAGCTTCTTTTCCATGATCTTTAATTAAATTAGATCCAAGATTTAATTCTAAATCTCCGATAGGAACACCAAGTTCTTTATGATATATAAAAAACTTCTTTGAATCATTATCTTTTAACCAATCTTGAAACATTTCTAAAACTATTTCTCTATTATAAACAGAAATGCCAGATCCTGTATTACATAATGCCTCATGGTCATTCATCCATTTAACATATAAATCTATAAAACCTATATTGTCTTTAAAATGATTAAGATAAATTTATCTCCATTTAAAAAATTATCATCCATTAAACCACGATTAAGATTTGGTTTATAAAATTTAGTATTGAAAAAATATAATTTTAAATATAAACGCCGCGAGCAGGATTTGAACCTGCAAGTCCTTACGGACACCGGTTTACTCATAACTCAATTCAAGACTTACGCTTCTAAATTCATAGAATCGGCGCACTGCCGAGTTATGCGATCGCGGCTTAAATCTTTAGTAAAAATTAGAGTTTTTAACTTTTCGCTTTTAACCTGATGATTAAAACCAATATGTAAAGAATAATTACATAAGCTTTGTCTTCCACTTATAACCAATATAAAAGTCTTACTCCATTTCTTATTTTTTGGTTGATATTCATATATCTTAGAGTTAATTCCAAAGTATAATAATTGTTCTTTTACTTGATTTAAGCCTATTGAGTTTACAGAACCTAAAGATATCCTATTCTTACCAACATAGGACTCACAATCAAAAAAAGCTTTTAACCATTCTTTTTTACATTCAAAATCCTTACAAATATTAAAAGGAAAGGTCCAATTGTATGTACCTAAAGAACATTCAGAAAGTAAATCATCACATATAGTTTTAGAAAAAATTCTAGCCAGATAGTGTTTTGATAAGTTTTTAACATTTGGGTCTTTATTATAATATTCTTTCATAGCTGAAGAAAAGACCTTTAATAAAGAAATATGATCAGGATAAAAACGAATATCACTTCTACCATTCTTAAAAGAAATAGAACCATCACCTGCAATGCAACCCAAAATTCTAGCTTTGAAGTGTTTCTTATCAAAATTAGAATTAATAAAATCTATCTCCTTTTTTCTGATTTTTTGCCAACGAGCTAAAGCGTTTTGTTTGTTTCTCTTAGACAAATTCATCTTCATAATAAAAAACATAAAAGTTTATTAACCTAACTTAAATAAAACAAAATCTACTTAAAAAACACCTAATAAAGAATAAGCAAACTTCTCTCCAGCCCTAACAATACCATTAGCTCCTCTACCTTCAATCACAATACAATTACCTTGTGAATAAATTTTACTCTCTTCTCCAACTTTAACATAAATCACAGCAAAATTAACACTTACATTATTACAAGTTATAGGAAGATATTCCTTGCTAAAATTAGTTGTATAAGTATTGCCAACTCTTAAATTATATAAGCTTGAATCTCCAGTTAAAACTTGTTCAAATGCATTAATACCTAAAACAGAATCACTATTTGTTTTATTAGCAAGATCAACATCTTGTGTAACATAAATTCCTTTTACACCTTTAGGTCTATTAAGTTTAGAAATTAAACCCGATTCTAGAGGAATATTTTCCAAATCTTGTGGATGATTTCTAAAAGAATAAATATATTCTTGTTCATTAACAAAAACACTTGTATGATAAAAATTTACTTCTCCAACTTTAGATTTTGTAATTTTAAATTCTCCATTCAAACCTTTATAATTATAATATCCATTATTTAAATAAAATTTAAACCAATAAAATCCTAATCCTAAAAGTATTAATACTACAATAATTACAATAATTATCAAACTTGAATTTTTCTTTGTCATTCTAAAAAACACCTAAAGCAGCATAAATAAATTTATTTATTATTAATATCTCTTCACTTTTTTTACTTTCTAAAATAATACAATTATCTTGCTTAGTAATATCAGTTTTATCACTATTTTTAAAATAAATTACTTTATTAATGTTATTACAGTTAACTACTGGTAAATCTCCACAACCTTTTTCTTTTATGCATGATAAAGAAACAACTAGACCTCTAGAAAATAAAAACTTTTTTATTCTATCTAATTCTAAACTATCTTGTGAAAATTGATCTGGATCAAATGCTAAATAAACTTTGCCACTTAATTCTGATTTAAAATCTATAGTCATTATATTCTCTAAATCTAAAGGACTATATTCAAAACCATAATCTAATTGATCTTTTATATAAAATATCCCATTTTTGTTAATAATTTTATGGCCTTTATAATCAAATTCTTTTTGTGAAGATAAATCATCACTTCTACCAATACTTACAGCAAAAACAGAAAAAACCATTAAAAAAACTATTCCACCAACAACTATCAAACCAATATTTTTCTTGAAAAAACTTTCATTTTTACTAGATTGAATATCAAAAACTCTATCTTTAGATAATTTCTTTTTTTTCATATTGTAAAAATAATTAATATAAGAATATAAATGTTTTTGTAAATTAAAAGAAAATAAAAAGAAAAAAGGGAAAAACCCTTAAGCTACTGTTATACCAGATACAGTTAATGTTGTACCACTAACCATAACACTGTTTTTATCTTTTAGCTGTGTGCTAAATGAGTCATGGTTCTTTACAACTAAAGCTGCTCTTCTAGTATCATCTGCTTCCCATCCGTATACAAGTAATGCCTTTTTACCACCAGCAACATCTTTCATTTCTAACATTGCTTTTCCTTCTGATAAACCAGCTACTCCACTTCCGTATGTTGGGAAAGTTAATCCTAACAAACTAGCAGTTACTTTATTTACAGCAGGACCACCTACAGTAATAACGTTTTTACCTAACGAAGCAACATCTCCAACTTCTGAATCCTTCATAGCTAATGAAGGTCCTTTTGGAGCACTACCACTAGGTGTTACACTACCAGCAGATTTAGGTTTTGCTACTTTAATCCAGAATTTATACTCATCATCATTTGGTACAGCTACTGTAACCTTATCATTGTCGATGTTTCCTTCTGGACTTTTTACTACAGCACCATCTAATCTTCTTACACTATCACTGTATCCAGTAATATCTGTACTTCCATACAAGAAATCACCAGTAGCAGCATCACCATCAGCAGTACCTAACCAAGTTATACCACTTGTAGTGTTAGATGTAGGAACAAACTTAAATGTTAAGTTACTAGCTCCATTTAAACCACCAACTATAAAGTAAACAGTATTTGGGTTACCAACAGTTATATTTGCATACATTCTTGCATTGTAGTCTCCATTATCAAATCTAGCAAAATATCTAGTTCCATTAGGAATTAAAACAGAATCCCCATAGTCGCTAATTGCACCATTTCCACTTAAATCTACTCTAATA
>JAHFKB010000004.1:30108-41318 GCA_023245565.1 archaeon | reverse complement strand
ACAAATAATAAACCTCTTATTTTTATCATATAAATATAATAGATAATTAACTTAAATACTTAACTACAATTCTTTATCCATCCACACACATTCATGTCCAAGAGCCATTCCTTTTTTCTTCAGGATCCATAAAATCTTCTGTAACACTGACTTTTAGTTGAGGAGTATTCAAACCCAAAGAATAAAGATAATCAAAATCATCAAGTGTTGCTTTTCTTATTAACATTTTATTTTTTAACAAAAGCCCAGCCAACTAATCTCCATCTAGTTCCCATTCTTCTAGAAATAGCAATTTTACTTCCTATTTCTGCACATACTGGTCTTTTAAGTTTAATATGAATTTTATTTTTCTCTAAATTAACAACTATACCAGCAGTAGTCATAGCATTAACATTTAACATTAAAGGTTCTCCTTTTTTTATAGCCTCAACTTTTATTTCTTCTTTAATTCCAATAACATAATCAAGTAAATGTGGTTCAATTTTCAATTCAGTCCAAACAGGAGGCAATTTTCCAACTAAACTAACAACACTTCCAGCAAGTTGATCTGATTTTACAATTGCAGGATCTAATTTAGTTTGTAAAGCAATAGATCCTCCAGGCCCAACACTTTCAACAGAATTCCCACCTGTAATTAAAGTAGCAATTTCAGTAGTTAAAGGAATCCATTTTTCTAAACCTTTTTCTTGAATTAATCTTCCAGGACCAATGTCTATAAGATCTGCAATTTTTAAAACTCCAGATTTTAATGATCCTCCTAAAATTCCACCAACTAAAATATTAATATCTACACCAGGTTTATTTACATCAAAACTTCTAGCAACAAACATTAAAGGTTCTTTATCTGAATCTCTATTGGGGGTTTTAACAATTTCTTCTATAGCTTGAATAATATAATTAATATTAATATCATATTTAGCAGATACAGGAATTATTAATGCATTTTCAGCAATTGTACCTTTAACAAATTCTTTTATTTGATTATAATTTTTTAATGCATCTTCTCTATTTACTAAATCAATTTTATTTTGAATAATAATTACATTTTTCAAACCAACAATTTCTAAAGCCATTAAATGTTCTTTAGTTTGTGGTTGAGGACATTCTTCATTAGCAGCAACTAATAATAAAGCCCCATCCATAATAGCACTTCCGCTTAACATCGTTGCCATTAAAGTTTCATGTCCAGGAGCATCTACAAAACTAATAGTTCTTTGTTTCTCACAAAGATCACATTTTTTTTCCTTAGAATATCCATGGTCTTTACAATTATAAAAAGTAACATCTGCATAACCTAATTTAATAGTAATTCCTCTTTTAACTTCTTCACTATGTGTATCTGTCCACTTTCCACTAAGTCTTTGCAACATAGTAGTTTTACCGTGGTCTACGTCTTTGGTTATTAAGTCAAAACTTAATTAAGTCCAACCATACCCACGTTAACTACTGGCTGTTGAAATCCTTCAATTTTATTTTTTTTCTTGTCCATATTTTCAGTCAAATTTTTTAATTTCTTGACTTTATCTTCATGAGTCAAAAAAAGACCGATTGTATTATTTATAAACTTAACTTGTTCTTTTCTAACTGAAGAATTAGTGAGCAAATTAAGATCATATTTAATGATTTTAGTATTCTCTGTATTAGAAACTTTTCTAGATAATGTTGGATTAAAACCATCAAGATTTAATAGAAAATAGAGTTTTGCAGCTTTCTTCAAAACATTCTGAAGATCAGAATAAGGTCTATCATTATAAAGATTGGCCCCAAAAGCTATTGTAATTGTATTATCTTTATTAATTGAACCTTCAGCTTCTATTAATCCAGCATAATAAGCATATCTAACATTTTTAGGAGAATTTAATAGGTATTCAATAAGGTTATTTTCTAAATGATCAAAAATCTCTCTTCTTAAAAAAGCATTTGAGATTTCTATCCTAAAAGCATAATCGCCATACTGAGTTTTAGAAATTACAAAGTTATTTTTAACTAAATTTTTAAGTTTTTTATTTGGAATAAATTTAGAGTTACAAGTTAAATAAAAGTTAAAATTATCCTGCTTTAAAGATTTAGAAAGAAATTCTTTAAATTCATTAACAAAAGTAAAATTTTTATTTGCAACTCCAATTTTTCTAGGGCCACCACACCTATCACCAACCCATTTACCAAATTGTTTTATAAAATTAGAATCTAAAAAAATCTCAGGTGGAATATAAATTTCTTTAATTTTATTGGTTCCAGGAATTCTATATCTTAATTTATTATTAAAAAAAGAGGGTGATAAACCTCGAGAAACCAGTTCTTTTAGATATTGATCTAAAACAATAGGCTTTATTGAAATAATTTTATTACTTTCATTAAAATTATAATATTCTCTATTTAATTTTAATATAAAATCTATAAAAGTTTTATAATCAAAAAGTAGGGCTTCTACAGAATTTGTTTTAATTTTTTTTAAATCAATTTTTAATGGAAAATTAACTTTAAAAGTCCTACCGGTTTGTCCCTGCTTAACATAAATTATGTTCTTTTCTAAATATGTCAATTTTATTTTTAAAATCTTAGAAATTTTTATTAAGACTTCATAATTAATTAAAAAAAGAGTTTTTCTTTTATTCCTTAATTCCCATCCTCTTCTAAAACCAAATAAATGTCTCATTCCAATTCCAATATGTTCAGCAACACTCAACCAAGTCCCATATTTAAATTTTAATTTTTTGAATAGCATATGCCTATAATTATCAATTATATAAAATCTAAATCTACCATTAATTAAATACTTTAGATAAATATTCATTTTAAAATATAGGAATAATAAGTATATAAAGATTATTGGAAATTATCCGTAAACATTTCAAAAAATAAAGAATATGTTTTTTAATATAAAGATTTATAATATAATATGCTAATTAAATCTATAAATAATACATTTAAAGTTACTAAATGCAATACCTTACTTTCACAATCTTTAGGTCTAATGTTTCAATTTCCAAAAAATGATGGATTATTATTTGAATTTAAAATAGAAACCTCAATATCATTGCATATGTTTTTTGTTTTTTTAAAAATAGATATAATTTATTTAGATAAAAATAAAAAAGTTATAAAAATTAAAAAAAATATAAAACCATTTACCTCCTTTATTAAGGGAATAAAATCTAAATATATTTTAGAATTAAAAGATTCAAAGAATATTAAATTAGGCGAAAAATTAAAGTTCTCCTAATCTTTTCTCAATACCAGCTAATTCAGCTTTTAATTTTTCTATTTCACTATTAGAAATTAATTCTTCAGATTTTGGTTTTTCAATATTTTTAACTGAAGTAATAACTTGTTCTTTAACTAAAGTTTTGTCTTCTTTAATATCTGGTAATCTTTTTTCTAAATTAGTAAGAAGTTTTCTAATATTACTATAAATAGTATAAAAGTTTTGAACTAATATTAATTTATTTTCTCTAACACTTTTAAGTTCTGCATAAGTTCCTAACATTTTTGCTGTATCTAATTGTGCTCCAATCAATGTTTTCCTAAATTCTAAAGGAGTATTAAACATAACATGAACTGGTTCATCTGATTCATGATCTACTTTTTTATTAAAACTTTGATGAGATTTTATTTTTTTCTTAGGCATCTAAACCTCAAATAAATCTTTATCAATAGAAGCTAATTTATCTTTCATATTTTGAAGATCTTTTTTCCAAGATTGAAGTTTTTCATCTTCTTGTAATTTTATATCTTCAAATGCTTTAAGAACTTCTTCAGCATCTTCAAGTTTTACTTTAAGTGAGTCTATGGTATGTATTGCATCTTTATAATTATCAATTTTAACAAACAAAGGTTTACCTTCACTTACACTAGAAATACTTCTTTTAGGTAAAGGTTCTTCAATTTTAGTATCTGGGATATTTATGTCACCTAAATCATCAAATCTTGAAGGAAGGTCTGATATTTTTTTATCCATAGACCTATTTCTTATAGGAACTCCAAAATCTTCATCTCCATCTTTACCAATTTCTTTCTTTATATCAGCTAAAGTTGGTTCATATTTAGGAAACTCAGCAACTTCTTCATCTTCTAAACTAGGAAATTCAGGCATATTTGCACTTGGCATACCCATAACAGGAGAAGGAGCAGCATCTAAATGTTGTTTATCATCCTTTTTCTTACCAATACCAAATAAACCCATTTAATTCACCCTAAGTAATAATTAATTTATAATGGTTAAAAAGTTTTCTTATTATTCAAGTGTAGTAAAATTGACAATTAACTCCAAAATAAAGCAAGTTTTATAAATTTAACTCCCCAAAATAAACCATTGGTCAGAGATGAAAATATCACAAAAATTAATAGAAGATACTATATTTGAAATAGCAAGTAAAGAAGGAGTTTTAGCTTATAAGATACTCAAGGATAAGGAAAACGTAAATGAATTCACTATTGCTGAAAAACTTAAACTAACTATAAATCAAATAAGAAATATTATCTACAAGTTTGAACAATATAATTTAATCAATTCTACAAGGAAAAAAGATAGGAAAAAGGGCTGGTATATTTATTTTTTTACATTAAATAAAAAACAAATTGAAGATACAGTATTACAATTAAAACAAAATAAAATAAATATTTTAAAAAAACAATTTGATAGAGAAGATTCAAATAATTTCTATACATGCCCAAATAAATGCATGCGTCTTACAATAGAAAATGCAATGGAACATCAATTTATGTGTGCTGAATGTGGAACACTTCTAGAACCTGAAGATAAAGATAAGAATGTAGCAAAAATAAAAAAGATTGTCAAAGACCTAGAAGAAGAATTAGAAAAAATAAAAGCTTAAGTTCTAAAAAATATAAAAATTTCCAGGTAAATATAAGTTAAATTTAGGTATAGTTACTAAAGTATCATCTCTCGTTAGAAAAGCCTTATCTAGACCTAAATCTAAAATTCTTGGTTGCTGCATTTTAGAAAATAATAAAACAGGTTCATATTAAAATTGAGTTGAATGAAATGCTTTTTGAATAATCATAGTATCATACAAATTAAATCCTCGATCTTTTGCATAACTAATAACTAAATCTATATTTTTAAAAACTTGTGGCTCTTTAAGTTCAACTTTAGGAATTTTAATTCTAGGTTCTAAAGGGAAATAAATTCTTTCTTCAATTACATGATAATAAATATAAAATTTTTCATCTTTTTCTATAGCAATAGATACTCCAGATAAAGGTTTGTCTCTCATTCTATCATGATGTTTCATAGCAGGTAAAACAGTCATAGGCTCAAAAATTTTTCTTTCTTTATATCCATAAATAAAAATAGGACCATATAAATCAAGTTTCATTTGATTAACTCTACTAACAGCTTCTTCTAAACTTTTACAAGACTCACCTGCTTGTACCAATCTAACATATCCTTTACAAATTCTATTCCAATTATCTAAAGAAACCATAACAAAATTAAAAAATATGAATTTATATTAATTTACAAAGAAAAATATCTATATTCCAAAAATAATTTTAAATAAAGGAATTAAAACTTTAGATCCATCTAATGGAGGAATTGGAATCATATTAAAAATAAATAACCATTTATTAATTTCCTTAGTTAATGACCAAAAAATAGATTGTCTTCTACTCATATTATGAAAATATTTAACAATTAAAATTCCTAGAATCCATAAAAATAAATTAACAAATGGTCCAGCAAAAGCAGAAATAACTCCTTGGAAAGCATTAGCTCCAGAAATTATAACATATCCAGGAGCAAGTAAAATAAATCCACTTCCAAATAATTTTAAAACTATTCCAATAATTAAACCTAAAGGAGAAATTTGAAAATTAGCACTTAATCCAAAACCCATAGCAACAAATTTATGTCCCATCTCATGTAGTATAATACCAGGCGCAGCAACTAAACAAGCAAATCCAAACTCACTCCAATCAAAACCTTTAATATAAGAATCTAAAATATCTTTTTTACTTACTCTAGGAAATAAACCAGTAAAAATATAACCAGTAACTAAAGTAGCAATTATTATATAAAAAATTTCTATTAAAGAAATAAAAACCATTTCAATTCTCAAAGCCTAAAAGCAAGAAGACCAAACCTACTAAAAATACTAAGATAGGCAATCCTCCTTTAATTAGAATTAAAAAATCAATCCACCACCAAGCCATTACAGCATATAATGCAGCAAGCATAAGTAGTAAACCAATAACAATTTTTAATATTCCTGACGCATTCATAAAATTATACCAACTTGCATATTTATAAAGATTTTTATGCTCTAATATATAAACTTCTATTAGTTATTATATGTGTAAATTCTTAATAAAAATAAGTATATTAACTATAAATATGAATTAGAATTAACAGCTCTTTTTACTTCTTTAAAACCTATATAAGCTTCTCCACGAACTAAAAACACAGGATATAATTTATATTGAGGTCTAAGTTCAAGAGGGCCTGTAAGTTTATTAACATCAACCTCTGAAAATTTAATTCTTCTTTCCTTAAGTAAAGTTTTTGCTAAACCTGAATATTTGGAATCGTCAACTAATAAAATTAAATCTCTTTCTTGTCTACTTACCATAAATATTAAACTGTAAATAAATTTATAAAGATTTTTGTGCTAGAATATAAGTAGGAAAGGTTTAAATATCATTCAAAGTTTTCACAAAAAATGGCATTATATAAATATATATCAAAATTAAATCAAAATGATTCAAAAGAATATCATGATCTAGTTAAAAATAGATTAATTGAATGGAGAACTGAAACTACACCATTAAGAATAGAATACCCAACAGATCTTGTTTCTGCAAGAAGATTAGGTTACAAAAGTAAGACTGGTTTTACATTAGTTAGAGTAAGATTAGGAAGAGGACAAAAACAAAGACCGAGTATAAGACATGGTAGAAGATCAGTACATTTTAGACAAAGATTAGTTCTTAAAAAAAGTTATCAATGGATTGCTGAAGAAAGAGCAGCAAAAAAATACAGAAACTTAGAAGTATTAAATTCTTATAAAGTTGGCAAAGATGGCTTACATTATTGGTTTGAAGTAATATTAATTGATCCACAACATCCACAAATAAAAAAAGATAAATCAGTTTCTTGGATAACTACAAGCACAAGTAAAGGAAGAGTATATCGTGGATTAACTTCTGCAGGTAAAAGATCAAGAGCACTTGGTGGAAAAGGAAAAGGTTATGAAAAATCAAGACCAAGTTTAGGTGCTCACCAATACAGAGCAAAATAATACTAATATCTAGGAAATAGATTATAATAAAACTAAATCTTTATATTAGTTAGAATTCAAATTTAGATATTAATGAGCAAAGAAATTTATTCATTAGAAATTATAGCAGAAGTTTCTTATCAAAATAGGTGTTATGTTCTAGACAATAATCACGAAATATATGAACCTATGGGATTACCTGGAATGATTAATCCTTATAAAAACAATACTACTGAATTCTTCAGAAAAATAAATGATGATTTAAGTAAAATAATATTAGAAAGTAGTATAATATATTACAAAGATGGAACAGTATCAAATCCAAAAGATACAACTGGTAGAGTTATAAAACTAGAGAGAGCAGCATTAGGATCATAATTCAATAATTTTTCTTTTTTCTAATTCTTCAATAATTATCATTATAGGACCAGCTATTAAAATCAAAAATATTAATGAAATCATAAAAAATTCAAATAAAACCATTTTATTTCACAGCTAATTTTATATCTGAAGCCTTAACAGTCTTTCTTCCAGAATGTTGAGCAATCCTAACAGCTTTTTGTCCAATCTGCTCACCATAATTTTCAAGAACATCTTTCATAGCCTCTTTAGCATCTTCGCTAACTCTTGGAGCACCACATCTTTTTAACAATTTTTCCATTGCAGCTAACGGAAGAATCTTACCATTATCCATAAATTTATCAGTTAAAAATAGCTTATATAGCTTTCGGTATATAAAAATTTATCTTCTAAATTTTATATTTTTAGTCTTTAATAAAGACAACAAAAATAATACAATCACAACAACAATTATTATTGTTATTATAGCCGAGATAAATAAAAATAATAAAAACAAAACTACAATTGCAACAACAGCAATTAAAAGCCTATTAACTAAAGAAATTCTTTTATCTAATTTAATAAATAAAATAATACCTAAAGCAACCAATAAATAAAATACAATACTTTCAATTATACCCATAGAGAAATTTTATATACCTTAAGATTTAAATCTTTCCATGTTAACTGAAAATGAATTAAATGAAATAAGATCTTACCTGAAAAAATCAAACAATCCTTTATTTTTATTTGATGATGATGGAGATGGATTATGTGCTTACCTATTATTAAAAAAATATTATAAAAAAGGAAAAGGATCTCCAATAAGAACAGCAGGACCTTTAGATTCAAAATACATAGTGTATATAGATGAAGAAAAACCAGACCTATTAGTAATTTTAGATAAAGCAATTGTAAAACAAGATTTTATCTCTGAATTAAGTTGTGAAGTAATATATATAGATCATCATCCAATACAAAAATTAGAAAAAGTAAAATATTATAATCCACTAATTCATAATAAAAAATTATATATTCCAACTAGTTATATGTGTTATAAAGTTGTAAATGATAATATGTGGATAGCTGCAGTTGGTTGTTTATTTGATTATCAATCACCAGATTTTTTAAAAGAATTTATAAAAGAATACCCAGACATTCTAAATAAAATAAATAAAGATCCAGGTTATACTTTATTTAAAACTACTCTAGGAAAATTAGTAAAAATATTTGCATTTAACATGAAAGGTAAATATAGCGAAGTAAAAAAATCTATAGAACATATAGAAAAGATTGAATCACCATATGAAATATTAAATCAAACAACAGAAAATGGAAAATTTATTCACTCAAGATATGAAAAATTAAATAAAGAATATGAAGTATTATTAAGTAGAGCAAAAAACTGCGCAGATGAAACAAATGTATTATTATTTGAATACCCATCTACAAAAGTAAGTTACACTCAATATCTATCAACAGAATTAAGTTATCTGTATAAAGATAAAACAATCATAGTAGCTAGAGAAAAAGAAAGCGAAATGAAGATAAGCTTAAGAAATCAGAAAATTAATATTGCAAAAGTATTAGCAAAAGCATTAGAAGGATTAAAAGGCTATGGTGGTGGACATGAACATGCATGTGGTGCATCTATAGATAAAAAAGATTTTGAAAAATTAATAGAAAGAATAAAAGAGCTAACAAAATGAATAAAAGAGGAATTACAATAATAGTAATTATTTTAGTTTTATTATCAAATATAGTTGTAGCTGAACCAAATGATTATAATGATTACAATAATTTAGTAATGGATTTTAATATAGAAACAAATTTCAATATGGCTGGAAGTCCAGATCTAAAAGTCTCTGAAATTACTTCTTATCTTTCATTTTTCCCGCAAAATTATAATTTACAAAAAGTAAATTCATTAGATATTTATTCTACACCTAAAGCAACAACTACTCAAGATACAGAAAAAATAGAATTTAAATGGACAAATCCTCAAGAAAGTAAATTTAAATTTAGTATAAATTCAAAAGTCACAACAACTAATGCATTAATTCCAATAGATAAAAAAATACAATTTCCCATAAACGAAGTATCTAATTCTTATACAAAAGGAACAGAATTCATAGATATAACTCCTGAAATAAGAAAACAAGCTGAAGAACTTGCAACTGGTGAAGATGATTTATATGTTGTAACATTTAAACTTGGATCTTGGGTTCAAAAAAATATTAAATATGATCTTTCAACATTAACTGCTGATGTAGTTCAAAAATCAAGTTGGGTTTTAAAAAACAAAGAAGGAGTATGTGATGAATTAACTAATTTATTTATTTCAATGACAAGATCTTTAGGCTTACAATCAAGATTTGTTTCTGGAATGGTCTATTCAAATATAGGAAATAAATGGAGTCCTCATGCTTGGGCAGAAGTATATTTTCCAGATAAAGGATGGATTCCATTTGATGTAACATATGGGCAATTAGGATGGATAGACCCAACACACATAAAATTAAAAACAAATATAGATTCAGGAGATCCAGCAATTAAATATTCTTGGAAATCAAATGGTAAAACTTTAGAAGGTAAAGAAATAGAAATTATAACTAAACTTATAGAAACAGGAAATAAAATAAATTCTCCTTTAGATTTTAAAGTTGATTCTTTAGTTAATAATGTAAAACCAGGAAGTTATGTTCCTATAGAAGTAGAAATTAAAAACCTTCAAGACTATTACATTCCAAATCAATTTGTTGTAATAAAAGGGACAAATCTAACAGAAAGTAATACTAAAAATATTTTACTAAAACCTGGAGAGATAAAAAAATTATTTTGGATAACTCAAGTTCCTGAAAAAATAGAAGATGGTTATATTTATATTTCAACTATAGAAGTAGAGGATCAATTCCATAAAAAATCATCAACAAATATAACTTACACAAAAGAAGGCGATCAAGTAACATTAAGAGAAGCACAAGATATGATAGAAGAAGCATATCAGGAAAATAAACAGAAAACAATATCAAAAAAACTAAGCATAAAATGTGATACTTCAAAAACAACATTATACAAAGAAGAAACAAAAGTTAAATGTAATTTAAAAAATAAAGGTAACACAAGATTAGATAATTTAAATATATGTTACATAAATGAATGTCAAAAAACTTCATTATCCATAGCAGAAGAACAAGAAATTACTATTTCAATAAATAATTTAAATATAGGAATTCAAAGTATTAATATTGAAGCTAGTAATGAAAATACAAAAGCTTCAGATATAATAACAATTGAAGTTCTAGAAAATCCAGGATTAAAAATTGTTAATATAAATTATCCTGAAAAAATAAATTATAAAGATGATTTTAACATGACATTATTAATTTCATCAAAAGCCCCAATAAAAGACATAAATATAAAAGTAAATGAAAAAGAGATTGTTGATATTTCAGAGTTAAATTCTGCAGAAGAAATTTTAATTTCTGCTAAAGGAAAAGATCTTCTTAATAAAAAAACTATTGATGTAAAGATAGAATTCAAAGATCTAAAAGATACCCCATATACATTAGAAAATTCTTATAATATAGAACTTATTAATATTCCTTGGTATATTGATTTCTTAAACGCTAT
>JAHFKB010000004.1:14583-30008 GCA_023245565.1 archaeon | reverse complement strand
TAATTAATCTTTCTCTTTAAACATTGAATACAATAATAATAAAATTCCAATAGTAATAAACATATCAGCTAAATTAAAAACAGGCCAGAATTTTAAATGTATAAAATCAACAACACTAGATCTAAATATCCTATCAATTAAATTTCCTATACCTCCGGCTAATAAAAAATTAAAACCTAATGAATAATTTTTATGTTTCTTATAGTAATATAAGATTATTAAAACAATTAATAAATTAAAAAATATAAATATAAGATTACTATTTTTAAAAAAACCAAATAAAACTCCAGTATTACTAACATAATTAAAAGATAAAAGACTAAAAACATAAATATTTTTCCCAAAAAAATACCATTTAGTTATCTGATCTAAAATTATTAAAACTAAAACTAAAATAATATTTCTTAAATATCTCATTGGCTATCCTTGGCAATCTTTTCTATAGCCTGTAATCTTTTATCAATTGAATCTAATTTCTGATTAATTAAATCTAATTTAGTTAAAACTAATTCCATATCTTTATCTCCAGCTGAATTTTGTAAAAAATTAGGTTGCAAATCAGGAGTATTATTAAATCTCCTTTCAGGCAGTCCAATATCTGATTCTTCTTGAGGACTATCAAAATCACCCACCTCTTCTTTTTTCTTACCTCTAATAATATCAATTATTCCCATAGTTAAAATTAGAATTATACATATAAATACTTTTTGTAATATAAATAGAAACCTTTAAAATCATCTTATAAAATAATATACCTATGCATAAAGAGGAAATTCTATCTATAGAAGAAATAAAAAAAGTATCAAGAAATATTAAAGATGAGACAGCAAGAAAGAATTATATTAAAAGTTTCTTAGAAAAAGAAGAATATACAGATATAAAAAAAGACCTAACAAAAGAAATAGTTCCTATAATAGTAAAAGAACCATTATCAGAATATAATTTAATTTATGATTCCTTAAGTGAAGGCTTAGAACCAATATATTTTTGGATGGTAGATACTTTATCTGATAAACCACCAGCAGGCTTAGGTTTAGATGTATGGAAAGGTACAGAAGAATTTGAAGCATCAGTAACATCTGGTTATTTTGGAGAAATTGGTCAAAGAGCAACATTAATGCAACAAAAAGCAATGGAATATTTAGGAACAATAAATAACATAATAAAAAGTGTTCTAAATTTAATTTATGATTTAAAAGAATTTGAAATAAAATTAAAACCCTATGATGATCTAAAAAATAAAGACACATCAAAAGATGATAAAAAAGCAGCAATATATGCTATCAAAGGCGTTTGGATGGATCAAGTAGATGCAAGAAAAGGAAGAGGAAGTATTAATCTTTTAGCACAAGACTTACAATTTATAACTCTAAGAGATGCTTTCTTTGTAGTCGATAAAACAGAAGATATAGAAAAAATAGACCTTAATGAAAGAGTTAAAAATATTTTAGAAAGAAAATTAAAAGAATTTAATGATTGGAAAGAATTTAGTGAAGAAGAAATTAGAAAAAGATATACAATTGAAAAAGAATATTTAAGATCTCAGTATGGTACCATTAAATTATATGCAAATTGGTTAAAACCTTACTTAATTGCAGCACAAAAATTAAAAATGCGTGGAATAGGATCAGATGGAAAAATAAATCCTAGATCATTAACAAATCCAAATATTGTAAATTCTTTTAGCAATATGGAAATAGAAATAAAAGTTTATGGAAAAAAAGAATTATCTCCAGGATCAATACATGAATCTTTCAAAGAAATAGAAATTGATACAAAATATTATGCACTAACAGAAATAACAATGAAATTTAGAAGTGTTCCTTCAACATTATCTGGTCAAGGTGGCAGACAATATGTTCATGGTGGAAGAGTAGATATAATTTTCAAAGGTTACGCAGTTGACAAAACAGAACTAGATGCTATTGAAGCAATAGAAAATTATCAAGACATGGAATTAATTGATAATTATATTGGAACAAGTTTAAGTTTATTACAAGATGAAATAGAAAAATATCTAAAAGGTCCAAATAAAAAAGAAGAAAGACCTATAAAAAAACATCAAGGTTTTGATAATCCATTTAAAGGATTATTTGATGGTTTTATGCAAATTTATAATCCAATTTCAGATACTTTTTTTAAACAAAAAAGAAAAGGTCCTCAAGTAGTTTATGATGAAATGGAAGGATTTTCAAAAAAACAAGCTAAAAGTCAAACATACTTAATTTATAATTTATATAAAAGAACTCACGCTATGCCAGCTACATAAGAAAACTATAAAAATGTATAGTTTAATAATTATATTACAATGACAGGATTCTATAAAGGATACACAAGTAAATCTAATGAAAAACATTGGGCACTTGGTGCACCATCAAATCCAACAATAGCTAGACAGCTAGAAGAATTTAATAAATTATTAAACCAGGGTATAAAAAATATTGAAATAGGTACAATAAGTTCTGATAAATTTGAGCAAATACCGCAGCAGCATTTTGATGAAGTAAGAAGATTAGCAAAATTAACAGATGCAAAACCTTCTGTTCATGCACCGCTTCTAGATCTTGCAGGTTTTCAAGAAAATAGATGGAGAGAAGAACAAAGATCAAGTACAGAACAGCAAGTATTTTCAATATTAGAAAGATCTCATCAATTAACAATTAAAGATAAATCTGGAAAAATAGAAAGTGTCCCAGTTGTTTTCCATGCAG
This sequence comes from archaeon, assembly GCA_023245565.1. Taxonomy (GTDB): domain Archaea; phylum Nanobdellota; class Nanobdellia; order SCGC-AAA011-G17; family GW2011-AR18; genus JACPCE01. The sequence continues at coordinate 27,297 of JAHFKB010000004.1, read as the reverse complement.
GAAATACTTTTTCTCAAGAATATGGTGTTCCTTATGATGAAAAAAATCACAAAGATGGTTTATACAAAGAAGAATATGAAAAAGACCAAAACGGAAATATTACAGTTAAAAAAATTCCAACAGATATAAGAGCAATGGCAGTAATTAACCAAGACACTGGAGAAATAACTGGTGTTGCTCATGAAAAAAAATTCAGATTAGGAAGTGATAAAGAAGAAATATGGGATGTAGATAAAAGATTAAGAAGTTTAAATGCAAGCCAATGGGATCAAGAAAGATTAAAATTATTAAATCATCAAAAAGAAATTGAAGATCTAAAAGAAAAAATGAATATTAAAATAAAACAAAATGAAGCTATAGATAAAACAAATCTTTCTAGAGATGAAAATTATCAGCAAATACATAGTACAAATTTCTCAGAAATTGAAAGAATGCGTAGACATATTGAAGAAATAAATAAAATTTTAGATAGTGAATATGAAAGTACTTATAACAAACTTGTAAAATTTGCACCAAAAGAACATAAAGATGAATTAAATGAAGTCTTCAAAAAAGTAAAAGAACAATATAAAAAAGACCAAGAACAAATCATTGCTGTAAAAATATCTATAAATGAAGATAGAAAAAAGTTCTCAGAAGCAAAAGAAAATAATAATAAAGAAGAAATGATGAGATTGCAGCATGAAATATATCAAAAATCATTATTAGACTTAGAATTAAATAGCCAGCAATCTAAAAAAGTAGTAACAGTTTTAGGAAATCCAGAACTTCCAACACCAGAAATCTGGACTCCCATAAAAGAATTTGCAGTAGAAAAAACTGCTGAGACTGTTGCAGGTGCAGTATCAAAATTATATGAGAAACTAAAAAAAGAAGGAAAGCAAGATGAAACTCCTTTTATAGCATTAGAAAATTTCTTTGTTCATACTCCAATGTCAACAGCTGAAAAATTAAGAGAAGCAGTTGAATTAAGCAGAGAAAAATTATCAGAAAAATTACAAAGTAAAGAAGGAGCAAACTTATCTAAAGAAGATGCAAAAAAAGCAGCTGAAAAATTAGTAGGTGCAACCTGGGATGTAGGACATATTAATAATATTAGAAAAGCAGGTTATGAAGGTGAAGAATTAAAACAAAAAATGTTAGAACAAGCAAAAATAATTGCTGATGTCACAAAGCACGTTCATATTACAGATAATTTTGGTTTCTTTGATAGCCACTTACCTCCAGGAATGGGAAATGTTCCAATAAAAGATATTATGGAACAAATGGAAAAAACATGGGCTAAAATGGCAGAAGAAGGAAAATTATTAAACACACCAAGAGGAATTGTAGAAGCTGGTGGTTTTGTTGCAGAAATAGGACAAAATCCAACAATAGGAATTTTAGAATATTTTAATTCTCCATTATTCAAAATGTCTCCTAGTCCATATTGGGGCGGAGGTCCAAGAGGAGGAATAGCTCATGGTTATTCTGGTTATAGAGAAACATTTTTAGAATTCCCCCAGCAGCATTTTAATTTATACGGAAGTAGTTTCACAACATTGCCAAAAACAGTTGGAGGTCAAGTTGGTAATGAGTCTTCAAGATTTAGTGGAACTCCTAATCAATAAGTTTTTAAATATTTTTCTTATCCAATTTTATGGGAAGCATAATAGAAATTAATGACACTTTAAAGATTTCAAAAGATAGAGGTTTTCCACTTTGTTTATCTTTAGAAGAACACATTAAAAATCCTAATGACTCTGAAGGACTTGTTGGAGTAGAGCGTGAGTTTAAAAATCCAGGGATAAGATTATATAATCTAAAACCTTCAAGAGTATTTTTAGTTGAAGAACTGCCAGATGGCAAATGGTTATATTGGGGGCACGCTCAAATAACTACACAAATGATAAATCAAGATTCAACTTCTGGTAAATATAAAATAACAAAAATTTATGATCCAGAATATCAAAGATTAGTAACAATAAATGAATCTCCAAAAGGTAAAAGTTATTTCTAATTAATAAAGTTAAATTTATATAAATTTCTATATTTTAATAAATATGCAAACAATAAAATTTAATTTTGATCCATTAGAAGAATTGATTAAAGCAGGTATAAGAATAGAAGCTAAAGAAAATACAGAATTAGATATATTTAGCACTGCAAAATATAGAAAAATTTTTATATGTTTTATTGGATCAAACAATAGTAATAATATAAACTACAAAATAGAAAAAAATGATAAAATTGTAGATTTAATAGAATATGAAAATACATTATTTGTAGGTTTGAAAGGGGGTAATACATTTCAATTATATAAAAAGAAAGTGCCTAAAAATGTTCAAAATTTTAATTTAGATTATAGGAAAATTAGAATATATGAATATGAAAGAATTGAAAAGTCTATTCAATAAATTTCTATCAAAACATTTATAAAACCTCATTTAATCCTAGATCCAATGGGAAATAAAAGTAATGGTTTAATGGCTGGTAAAAAACTTAAAAATAAAAGAAAAGAAGCTAGATGGCATAATAAATGGTTTATTAAAAAAGCATTAAATCTTAGAGAAAAAGCAGACCCATTGCAAGGTGCACATCAAGCAAAAGGAATAGTTCTAGAAAAAAGACAAATTGAAGCTAAACAACCAAATTCAGCAATGAGAAAAGCTTGTGTAGTACAATTATTAAAAAATGGAAAACAAATAACTTCATTTATTCCTGGAGATAATGCTCAAAGATTCATAAATGAACATGATGAAGTAGTAATAGAATGTATTGGTGGAAAAATGGGAAGAGCTAAAGGAGACATTCCTTGTGTTAGATGGCAAGTAATAAAAGTTAATGATCAAAGTCTAGATGCATTATTAAAAGGTAAAATAGAAAAAGGAAGAAGATAGAAATATTTATATTCTTGAAAATACACATTACAAAAATGAAAAAAGCTTTATTTTTAACAATTTTTTTATTATCTCTAGTTGCTATTATTTATGGTTGCACAAATGAACCAAAACAAGTTTCTGTTCAAGAAAACATTACAGAAGTAAAAGTAATAGCTTCTTGTGATGATTCTAATCCTTGTACAGAAGATATTTTTAATGATTTAACAAAACAATGTGATCATAAAAAATTAGATCATTGCTGTGGAGATAAAACTTGTGATAGTAATGAAAGATGTGATCAGGAAAAAAAGAAAACTATCTGCCCTCAAGACTGTCCTCAAAATTGTCCAGGATTATTAACAATTGAAGAATTAAGTTGTGAAGGAAATTGCATAAAGGGTGAAAGTTCTTATCTAATTGACGGTGATTCAAAAATAAAATTCCAAGTAAAAAATATAGGAGAACTAAGTGTAAATGAAGTAAAAGGATCATTTAAATGTACAAAACCTAATGAAAAAACTTTTGTAGGAACAAATTTTATGTCATCTCAATCAGGAGTAACTTTTACAAATTATTTTAATAAAGACAGTGAAAAAATAGATATAAGTGGTTCACCTTATGGAAAAGACCAAGCAGAATATAGCTTAGAAATCAAAGGAAAACCAACAGAAGAAATTCTTTTAGATTGTAAAGTAGAAGTTGGTTCTTTAAGTAATATTGTAGCTAAAGAATTTAAAATAAAACTATCTTCTAGTTAATTTTAAGAATATAATTGTATTTTATGTAATATAAATAAACCCAAAAGTTTTATAAAGAATTCTTATTAACATTCAAACATGATAGACATGAAATGGTTCAATAAATGGTCTGTATCAATTGTTAAAGTAGAAGATCCAGGCTTAAAAAGATATATTGATTTAAAACCAACACTAGTAGTTAGAAGTTTTGGCAGAAATGCTAATCAAAGATTCTCAAAAAGTAAATCAACAATAGTTGAAAGATTAATGAATAAATTAATGGTTACAGGACATAAAGGTAAAAAACATAAAACAACAAGTGGTCATATGACAGGTAAAGGCTTTCATGTTTACAAAACAGTAGAAAAATCTTTAGAAATAATAGAAAAAGAAACTAAACAAAATCCAGTACAAATATTAGTTAAAGCTATTGAAAATGCAGCACCAAGAGAAGAGATTACAACAATTGAATATGGTGGTGCTAGATATCCTCAAGCTGTAGACTGTGCTCCTCAAAGAAGAATTGATATTGCTTTAAGGCAAATGACACAAGGAGCTCATGCTAAAAGTTTTGGAAAGAAAAAAGGAATTGCAGAAGCTCTAGCTGAAGAAATAATGAAAGCTTATAATATAGATCAAAGTTCTCAAGCTATTTCTAAAAAATTAGAATTAGAAAGACAAGCAGATTCTAGTAGATAAATTAAAGATAGTTTTAAATATTTTTTTAAAATTCTATGGAGAATGTCAACATTAGAAACAATTGTAGGAGCATTAAGAAATCCACTAAATGCATTAAATTATTTTGCAAATTCTACAAGAGAATACACATTAAAAAGAAGAAATGATAACATCTACGTTGAAGGGATAGTAGCTAAAAAAGAAATTACAATTTCAACAACAACTACAGCAGATAATAACTTAATGATTAAAACAAATTCAAAAGTCAAATACTTAGTAGAAATAAAAACTAAAGGAATAACTTTTATAGCTAATAAAAAATCAATGTATGATAAATTAAATAAAGGAGATAAAGTGGGTGTAACATATCAAGCAATAAAAATCACAATTACAGATTATCAACCACCAGATTTTAAACAAAGAGTTAATATAAAAGGCCCAAGATGGATTCCTAGCAGAATAACAAAACTTAATAATAATTTAATTTATGAATAAATCAATAAAATATATTTTATTTTTCCTAGCTTTATTATTAATATATTTAACAAAATACCTAGTATTTTTATCTAATTTAATAATAGAGATAGAATTATTTTTAGGTTTTAATCTTAAGAATTCTTTATTTTTTCTTAAAAATGAATGATAACCTCCAAAATCATCATGCCAATAATTAGTAAAATCAATTATAATTTTATATCCATTTTTAGTTTTAAATTTATCATTTAATAAAGTATAATCTCCATAACCAAAAGAAAATAAACCCAAAAACCTATTTCTTAATTTCTTATCTAAAAATATAAATAAAAAATCACTTAAATAATTAATAAATTCTTTATCTATAAATTTAGAATAAGAGTAAGAGTAACTATGTGGTAAATATTTTTTCCTAAATTTAATTTTACTAAATTTAATATTAGTATCAAAGAAATTATTTAATTGTATACTGCCTTCTTTCTCAAGAACTAATTTAATTTTATCCAAAATTTCTTTATTAAAATAAACCTTATTTATCATTAAACCATCCCGCTATTGAAATTCTTTTTTTATCACTTAAAACTTCACTAACTTGATGAAAAGTTTTACCAGTTATAACTTTAAAAATAGTAAGAGTATTAAACTTAGGATAAATAGACTTAACAATTTTATTAGCACTAAAGAAATCTAAAGATCCACAATCTAATTTAGTAAAATTTTTACTTAAATTTAAAACATAAGCTATTTTTCTTTTCTCTAATCTATCATCATGTGGCAATAAATAATCTCCATTAGAATAAATAAAGCAAGAAGAATCAATTTTACCAAAAGCTTTAATTCCAGTTATATTAAATAAATATTCTTTAAATTCTTTAGAATTAATTAAATTATAAAATTCTTTAATTTTATCATTTTTACTTAATAATAAATCATTTGTTTGTTTAAAACTAAAAAGATCAGATTCTTGAAAAACAAATTTCTCATTTAATAATTCAGAAGTAACATCACTAATAAAATTATCTTTAAAAAATCCTTCTAAAACTAGATAAGAAAAGGGTTTATTTTTAATAAATTTCAAATTTAATTTTCTAGTATTTAAATATTTATTAACAATATAGTTATTTAACATATATTTTAAAATTTAAACAAATTTATATTAATTACTAATAAGATATATTTATGGATTGGATAAAAATAGAAACTGCAAGACCCATTTCTAAAGAATTAGTATCTAGATTAATTTCTGATCATGGAAAAGATAATTTACGTAGAATGTGGGAATATGATTCACTTTTTTATCCTAGCACTGTAGCTTATAATATATGTGAAAACGCTTACCTTGGAGATTCATATAATAGAGAAAATATATGGAGAGAACTACTTAAAGATGCAAAAAACATATACATATTAGAACCTAATGAAATAATGTCAAGAAGAGATTATAAATATAGTTTAGAAGAAATTAATTTTCATGATATAGCAATAAAAAATGTTTTGAAAAAAAGAGGATTTAATTTTCAAGGAAAAAAATTAATTCAAATAGATTACCAATCAAAACAAGATTATTGGAGTTATAATTTTGACCCTGGAAAAGTTCCTTTTAATGAAGCAATAAGAATTAAAAATCCACAACTAAAAGGTTATTGGGATAAAAATTCTATTAAAGCTTGGTATGAAAGTAATCAAATAATCCAAATAAAAAAATAAAATTAAAAATTAGTTACAAAATCAAATATATTTGAAGATTCTTCCCAATGTATTGCTTTGAAAAAAGCTTCAATATAATCTACTCTTTTTATTCCATAATCCAGCATAAATGCATGTTCAAATACATCCATAACTAACAAAGGAACAGCTCCAGATAAATGTCCAACATCATGTTCATTTACCCAAACATTAAATAATTTTTTACTCATCATATCATAATATAATATAACCCAGCCAATTCCCCTCATTACACCAGTACCTCTAAAATCTTTTTCCCAATTTTCAAAAGAACCAAATTCTTCATGAATCTTCTTAATTAATTTACAATCTTTTTTAAGTTCTGATCCACCATTTTTCATATTGCTAAAATAAAATTCATGTAATCTCATACCATTAAACTCCCAACCAAATCTTCTTTTTAATTCAGCAAATTCAGGAGTTGCTGTTTTACCTTCTTTAACCATCATCATTAAAGCCTGATTTAATTTATTTGAATTAGTTACATAACCTTGATATAATGTAAAATGATTTTTTAATAATTGATCACTAAATCCTTTAGTTCCTAATAAATTATCAAAATTCTTTACTTCAAATACCATTTTTATTTCCTCCTTACTTCTTTTCAAATCTTAAACTATCCCTATTATTTAATTTATTAATTAAATCTTTCCAATGATCATCAAGTTTAATTCCTTGAGAGTTTGCTAAACAAATTAAGTTCATAAATATATCACAAATTTCAGCACCCATTTCTTTATTTTCTTCTGTAGATTTTTTCTTTTTAGGACCATATATATGATTTACTTCTCTAGCAAGTTCACCACTTTCTTCAAGCAATCTAACAATTATTTCATGTGGCTTCCAATAAGGAACTGTAAATTGTTGTGCCCATAAATCAATTTCTTTTTGTAATTGTTCAAAGCTCATTTAAATTTTACCAACTAAATCTAATCCAGGTTTCAAAGTTCCTTTTCCAGGTTCCCAACTAGCAGGACAAACTTCTCCGCCATGTTCTCTAACAAAAATTCCAGCTTGTAATTTTCTTAATAATTCTTTAGCACTTCTTCCAATACTATTATCATGAACTTCATAAGCTTTTAAAATTCCATCTGGATCAATTACAAAGCTTCCCCTTAATGATAAACCTTCACCTTCTATATAAGTTCCAAATTCTTTACAAAGATTTCCAGTAGGATCAGCTAACATAGGATATTTTATTTTCTTAATTGATGGAGAATTATCATGCCATGCTTTATGTACAAAAACAGTATCAGTACTTACACTTAATATTTCTGCACCTAATTTTTTAAATTCTTCATAATGATCAGCTAATTCAACTAACTCAGTAGGACATATAAAAGTAAAATCTGCTGGATAAAATACAATAACAACCCATTTACCTTTGTAATCAGAAAGTTTAACTTTCTTAACTTCATTATTTTGAAAAGCTTCTAATTGAAAATCCTGAACTTTATCTCCTATCTTAACCATATTAAATAACCTCCAAAAAGTATGATAAATGTAATAACTAACAATATTTATAGTTTATTGTTCAAGATTACTCATCTTTAAGCCCATATAATTTTTTAATTTTTCTAACAATATCATAATTAGGATAGACTTGTAATTTATTATATTTGCCTCCCCTTAAACATAAACTAATATCATTAGGATTTGAAACAAAATTACAGTTTAAATAAACAAAAGACAAATTATCATCAAAGTCATAACCTAATGAAATATAAAATCCACCATGTTGTGAATGTTCATTAATAAATTGCTGAAGAAAATCAAATTTAAATTTAGTTAGATTTATTTTCTCTTTTTCTGATATAAAAGATAATCTCTCAACCAATTTTTCTAAATTAATCATAAAACATGTTTAAAACTAAAATATAAATACTATATGAAAATCAAAACTAGAGTTAAGATCTATAATTAAAAATCATAAAAAAAGCTTTTATACTTTACTATTTAAACAATATAAGATGGAAAATATAATTGAGTTTTTACACAAAGTTGGAGAATTAAAAAATTTAAAAAGAACAGGATGGGTTAGAAGAGGAATTAAAAATCCAGAAACAGTTGCAGAACATTCTTTTAGATGTTCAATAATTGCATTAGTTTTAGCAGAAAAACAAGGTCTCAATAAAGATAAATGTGTAAAAATGGCTCTAATTCATGATATTGGTGAATGTATAATAGGAGATATAACTCCGCATGACAACATAGATGAAAAAGATAAACATGAAAGAGAAGAGAACGCAGTAAGAAAATTAACAAGTAAAATAAATAATAATGAAATTTTAGAATTATGGAATGAATATGAAGAAAGAAAAACAAAAGAATCAATTTTAGTTTATGAAATAGATAAAATAGAAATGTTAATACAAGCATTTGAATATGAAAAAATAAGCAAAGGGCAAAATATTAATTTAGATGAATTCTGGCCATATGTTAAAGAAAGAATAGAAAATAAAGATATAATAGAAATATATGAACTATTATTTAATAAAAGAAATTAAATCTAATATCTATATTTTTATTTTACCATACAAATAAGCATGTGAAAATAATACAAAAGCTTTAAATATAGTTTATAATGCCTTGGTATAAAATGGCATTAGATCCAGCAGAAAGATTCAAAGTTGTTCAAAACAAACCTAAAAATATTAGAAATATTTGTACTAGTGCTCATATTCATCATGGAAAATGTATAAGTGGGGATTCAAGGATAACCTTAAGTGATGGCCAAATATTAACTGCTAAAGATATATTTGAGTATTCTGAAAAAAATGGTAATTTATTTGAGAATAAAGAAAATGAACATATAATTTATGATATTAGTCATCTTAGATTAACTACTTTTTCATATAATAAAGAAACAAATAAAATAGAAAAAAAACCAATATCATTGGCATGGAAATTAGTGGGCGGTACAACTATAAACTTAAAATTAAGAAATGGAAATAAAATAACAACAACACCAGAACATAAATATTTAGTGCATAGAAATTCTGAAGTTTCTAAAATACAAGCAAAAGATATAATTTTAGGGGACAGGATAATTTGTCCTACAAACTTAGATGTAGATACAAATAAATTTAATATGAAAGAAGAAATAATCAATATATTATCAAAGAAAAATTTCCATGTAAATTTAGAATATAGTTTTTTTATAAATCTTAAAAATAAGATAAAAGAATATGGAACAAAAAAGATTGTTGAAAAAATAAGTTCGAACTTAAAGGCAAAATCATTTTATCACGGAATGTGGCAAAACAGGTTTTCACTTGCAGACCTATTAAAAATAGCAAGATTATTTGAAATAAAAACAGAAGAGATTTATAACAAAATAGATTTTATATTTTATAGAACTGGAAAACAAAGAGGTGGTAATTCAAAGAAAATAAAATTACCAGTAAATTTTTTAAATTTTTTTTACTTAGCAGGTTTGTTTACAGGAGATGGAAGTAATAAAAAATTTATAGTGGGCAAAGAAAGTTTAGGCAAAAGGTTTTTAGAAATTTGTGAAGATTTAAATATCAAATGTAAATTAGGTGGATATAATGGAAGAACACCTGAATTAATAACAAATAAAACACTATTAGAAATCCTTAATTCATTATTTGCATATCCAAAGATTAAAAAAAGTCATAATGTAAGTATATCTAAATTTTTAACAAAATCAAGCAATATCTATCTAGCCTGTTTTTTAAGTGGTTATTTTGATACAGATGGAACTATAGAAAAATCAAGAAGTGCAATATCTATAACTTCAGCAAGTAAAAAAATGATAGAAGATTTATCTTTAGTTTTGTTGAGATTTGGCTGCATTGGAATTATAAATAAAGAAAGAGATACAATTTATCTTAGTGGAGTTTCAGCAAAGAATTTCGTTGATAAAATAAGCTTTGAATTAGAAGAAAAAAGAATTAAATCAGAAGCACTAATAAATAAAATTTCAGGGAGCAAAGTTTGTGACAACATTGGAATAAATATAGTTTCAAATGGAATCACACATCAATTACAAAGAACATTAAATAAAAACTGCGAAATTTCTTTAATTGAAGTAACAAGTATGGAAATCTCAAATGAAGAAACAGTTTACGATTTTACAATTCCTGAGACACATAATTTTGTGGCTGAAGGAATGTTCATAAGTAATACAGCATTAACTGACAATCTTTTAGCAGCAGCAGGTTTAATGAATACTCAAAGTGCAGGTGATTTAGATAAAGGTATGACAACCTGGCAGCACGCTGATGAACAAGAAAGATTAATGACTGTAGATTCAGCTAATGTAAGTATGATCCATGATTTTCAAGGTCAAGAATATTTAATTAATTTAATTGACACACCAGGTCACGTTGATTTTGGTGGTAATGTTACAAGAGCAATGAGAGCTATTGACGGAACTATAGTTTTAGTATGTGCATCAGAAGGAATAATGCCGCAAACTGAAACAGTAGTTAAGCAAGCTCTAAGAGAAAGAGTAAAACCAGTTTTATTTCTAAATAAAGTTGACAGATTAATTAATGAAATGTTATTTACTCCAGAACAAATTCAAAAAAGATTTACTGAAATTATAATAGAATTTAATAGATTAATTGAACAAATTGCAGAACCAGAATTCAAAGAAAAATGGAAAGTAAGTATTCAAGATGGTTCTGTTGCATTTGGTAGTGCAAGAGAAAATTGGGCTTTATCATTTTCATTCATGCAGAAAAAAGGAATTAATTTCAAACATATTTTAGACTTATATAAAATGGATGCAGAAGATAGAAAAAAATGGATTTGGGAAAATGCACCATTATACGAAGTTATTTTAGATATGGCAATTAAACATCTTCCTGATCCTCATGAAGCTCAAAAATATAGAATTGGTAGAATTTGGAAAGGAGAAATAGAAAGTGAATTTGGACAAAACCTAATTAATTGTAATAAAAATGGAAAAGTAGCTTTCTGTATTACAAGAGTTTTAATTGATCCAAAAACAGGAAGAGAAATTTCAGCTGGAAGATTATTTTCAGGAACAATAAAAAATGGAATGCAAGTTTATCTAAATCAAGCTAAAAAATATGAAAGAGTTCAACAAGTATTTATGTATAATGGAATTAAAACTCAAATAATGGAAGAAGTAGTTGCTGGTAATGTATTAGCAATTGCAGGTGTAAAAGGAGAAGCTGGAGAAACAATAACAGAAGGACCAGAACATCCATTTGAAGAATTAAAACATATTTTTGAACCAGTTATTACAAAATCTATTGAACCTACAAAACCACAAGATCTAGCTAAAGTAGTAGAAGTTTTAAAAGCTGCAGCTAAAGAAGATCCCTCAATTAAAATTAAAGTTGATGAACAAACAGGTGAATGTTTAATGAGTGGTATGGGTGAATTACATTTAGAAATTATTGAAAATAGAATTATAACAGAAAAAGGAGTACAAATTAAATCATCTGCTCCTATTGTAGTTTACAGAGAAACAATTATTAAAAAAAGTATAGAAGTAGAAGGAAAATCTCCAAACAAACATAATAAATTTTACATAACAGTAGAACCTTTACCAGATAAAGTTTATGAAGCAATTAAAAGAGGAGATCTTTCAGAGACTAGATTAAAGAAAAAAGATGATAATGTTGTTACAACACTAGTAAATTGTGGAATAGAACACAAAACTGCACTTAAATTTAAAGCATTTTACAAAGGAAATGCATTAGTTGATAACACAAGAGGTATTGTTCATATTGGTGAAGTAATGGAATTAATTTTAGATGGTTTTGATCAAGTAATGGACGGAGGCCCTTTAGCAAGAGAACCATGTACAAAATTATTAGTAATTGTTAATGATTGTAAATTACACGAAGATAGTATTCACAGAGGTCCAGCTCAAGTACTTCCAGCTGTAAGAGAAGCTATTAGAGAAGCAATGATAAATGGTTCTGCAGTAATATTTGAACCAATGCAGATTTTACAAATTGAAGGTACAATGGATCACATGGGAGCAATTTCAAAATTAATTGCAAATAAAAGAGGACAATTATTAGATATGTCACAAGAAGGAAATTATATTACAGTTAAAGCAAAACTTCCTGTAGGTGAAATGTTTGGATTAAGTTCAGAATTAAGAAGTGCAACAGAAGGTAGAGGAACATTCTATGTAGCAGATCAGTCTTATGAAAAGCTACCTATGGAATTGCAGCAAAAATTAATCTTACAAATTAGACAAAGAAAAGGTCTAGCAGAAAATCAATAAA
>JAHFKB010000004.1:0-14483 GCA_023245565.1 archaeon | reverse complement strand
AATCAATAAAAATCTTTATAAAGCTTTCAAATTCACTTTAATCTATGGTAGAAGTAAAATTTGTTGTAAATGATCCTAAATCAGGAAAAACTTATCAAAAAACATTAGAAGATAATCCTTTTGTTAATAAAAAAGTAGGTGACCAAGTTTCAGGTTCAGATATAGGATTAGAAGGATATGAATTACAAATAAGAGGCGGTTCTGATAAGTCTGGTTGTCCTATAAGAAAAGATATGCCTGGATTTGGAAAGAAAAAAGCATTATTAAGTTCTGGTCCTTGTGTAAAAGGATTAAAGAAAGGTAAAAGAATTAGAAAAACAGTTGTAGGAAATATAATAAATGAAGATATAGTTCAATTAAATCTTAAAGTTATAAAAGAAGGTTCTCAAAAATTAGAAGATATAATGCCTAAAAAAGAAGAAGTTAAAGCTGCTGCATAATTTTATCTAAAGAATTTTTATATTGATCACTTAATTTACTATAATATTCTCTCCACTCTGAATAAAAATTATTTAAAAAATTCTTAATAATGACTAACCATTACTATTGCTCTATTTATTTCATCTTGACCTAATCTTTTATTAAATAAATTTTTAATTCTAGGGAATATTCTTTTATCAACATATCTCTCACCAATTAAAGCAGCAGCTAATTTTTTATATTCAACACTAACATTATTTTTCTTAAATAAAGAAGAAACAGGTTTACCTTTAGATAAAGATCTCATCACGCCCTCATCATCATTTAAAACACTAACAACAGGAACTTTAGTTGCATCTTGAATATCTTCTAAATTTAATTCAAATTTCTTACCTCTTAATTTATTTACAATAATTCCAGAAATATAAGTTCTCTTTTGTCTAGCAACTTTTATTGCATGTAAAGTACTAGCTAATGTAACATAATCTGGAGTAGTAATAACAAATAATTCATCAGAAGCCATTATTGTAGCTAACATTTCTTGATTTAAAGTAGGACTTGAATCTATTAAAATTAAATCATAATATCCTCTTAATGAAGCCATGTATTGATGAAATTTACTTGTATCAACATTATTTCCTAAAAAAGAAGCTGGTAAAATATGTAAACCTGAATTATGTTCATAAATTGCTTTTTGTAAACTAACTTTTCCACTTAAAGCATCATGTAAAGTATGTCCTGGTTTTGTAAATCCAAAATGTAAACCTAAATTTGGTCCTGAAAAATTTCCATCCACAACTAAAACTTTTTTCTTAAAATTTTGTGCTAAAATAAATCCTAAATTTGCAACAGTAGTAGTTTTTCCAACTCCACCTTTTATAGAAATAAAACCAACAATTTTAGCTCTCTTCATTCACTCACCACTTTTAACTATTAACTCGTGTAGTTGTTTATAAATGTTACGAAAATTTCCATAATAAGTAAATTTTTTTAAGTATATAAAAATTAAAGAAAATGTGTTTTAAAATAAAATAAATACCACACAATATGTTTTAAAATAAATTAAGCTTTAGCAGTTTTTCTTCCAACATTACCTGGACCAAAAAATTGCCAGCATAAATATTCTTTTCCAAATTTAGATTTTTTTAATAATCTAACTTTAGTTCCATTTAAATTAAAATAAGCAAAAGTTCCTTTTTGTGATTTTAAAAAATAATCTCCATCTTTCCAATTAGTAGAAACTTCTTTAATAAATCCAATAAAATGTTTTTGAGTTTTAATATGTTTTTTCTCAAGTTTTAATAAAGGTTTAAATTGATAAACAATAGAATAATTTGGTCTGACTTGCATAACAGTCATTTTATCATTAATTACCATTTTAACGAGTAAATAAGATAGACATTCAAAGTTTATAAAGCTTTTGAAAAATCTTAGTCTGGACTAAAATCATCTAATTTAGCTTTGAACTCATCATAATGTTTAATTGTGCCCCTTAATTTAAGATATTCTCTAGATAAGATCCAAAATACTAAACCAAGACTTTTTTTACCTTTATTATTACAAGGTACAACTAAATCTACATTTGCTAATTCATTATTTGTATCACATAAAGCAATTACAGGAATTCCTATTCTTGCCGCATCATCAACAATATTTTTATCAGGAAAAGGATCTCCAACTAAAATTAATTTTGCTTCTATAAATTTAACTAAATTAGTATTAGTAAGTATTCCAGGTGGATATCTTCCTGGATAAGATCTAATTCCAGTTAATTTTGAAAACATATCTATAGAACTCCATCCATTTTCTCTTCTACAAACAACAACTATTTCTTCTGGTTTATAATAAGATAATAATTTAGCAGCAGCTTCTAATCTTTCATTTAATTTTTGAACATTTAAAACAGTTAATCCATCAGGTCTAACTTTGTAAATAAATTGAGACATAGCTTTAGTTCTAAATTTAGTTCCAATATGTAATCCTACCTTTAGATAATCATCTACAGGTACTAAGTATTGTTCTGTTTCTGTCATTTTATTCCATTTAAACCTTATTTACTAAGAACATTTGCATGTCTTTTGCCTCAGCAATTTCGGCTTTAAGTTGTGAAATTATAAGGGCTTTATAAAGATTTCTAGAAGAATTATTTATTAAAATTTTTACATTTTAATTAATCATCTAAGAAATATTTTTTACCTATACAAAAATATCCACAATTCCAACATCTATAATTATTTACTTTATCAGTAACATCCAATTCTCTTTTTTTACATTTTGGACAAATTCTCATATATTTATTTATAAAATAAATTACTTTTTCTTTCTAAATAACAAAAATAAAACAACAATTAAAACAACAACACCTAAACCTATTAATAATATCAAACTTAATTTTCTATTATTTTTATTTTGTGGTTGAGCTTGAGTTGCTTCAACTTGTTGTTGAGTTTCTACATTGCTTTGTTTTGCCTCTTGCGTTTGTTGATTATTCTTTTTCCATACAACAATATAACTACATCCTTTATTCCAAGTAGCCTTTACTTTTCCACTAGCACAAGTTACAACTGCATCTTCTTTACTTCCATCAGTATGAATCACACTTACACCAACACCTTCACAATTGGGAACTGTAAATGTTGAAGATCCTGTATCTACAGTTCCACTACATACTAAATCTACTACACCTAAAACTTCTCCTTTAGTTGAAATATAATTTGTTATATCTGCTGATAAAGATGAAACAACAAATTCTTTGGCTGTTACTTTACAAGGCGGAACAGCACAATTAAAACTAAATGAAAATTTATTAGCTAAAGCATCTTTTACACTATCAGTTAAATCACTTAAAGTAAAAGTACCAGTAGTACTAGTTAATGAACTTAATATTGGATTCACAATTACTGTATTGCTTGCTCCTCCACCTCCACTACCAGAAGAACTACTAGATGAAGATGAACTAGATGAAACAGCCGTAGTTGAAGCATATGATGAAAATCCTATTGTTGATGGAACTTTCCAAACAGCAGTTCCAGCATTTGTATCAACAGACAATCTGCTTACTCCACTTTCACTAGTAACATCTGTACAATTAGTTAGACCATCATCATCACAGTGTAATAATTTATTTTCAGTACCAGGAACTGTAATTAATACAGTAGATACTCCTAAAGCTTGAGATATTTCATTCCACTTTGAACTATTCATAGATACATAACCATAAGTTGAATTAGGAGATTTAATATTAAATGCTCCAGTTAAATTTATTTCAGCAGCTTTAGCTAAATTAGCACCAACTAAAGATATTCCTGTACCATCAGCACCAGTTATATCTATAGTAGCATTTGTTAATACTGTAACATTAGTTGTAGATGATGATGAATTTGTAGTAATAGTTGAAGCAACAGTTCCATTTGGATATTTAACTTTAAATGACATTGAAGATGTATGACTATTTCCTGAATCTGTATTAAATATTGGTCTAAAAGAAACCAATTTATCTTGAGTACTTGCTGCAGTTGTAAAATTCAAACATGAAGAAGAAGCTTTAAGTCCATTCTGTGCAAAAGCAGTTAATTTGTAAAAGTAAGCAGTATCATTTGTAGTGTTTAAACTTATTGTAGATCCATTTCCTTGTGGAACAATACTTCCATTAAATAATCCAAGACCATGGAATGGTCTATAATCATCTCCAGTAAATTCTGGATTTCCTAAATCATATAATAATTTAGGAGTACTTATACATGAAGAATTTCTATCATAAAAATTAACAGTTAAATTTGTAGGTTTCGAAGTTTGAACTATTAAAAAAGCACCGTCTTTTTGAGTTTCTGCTCTTACAGATAAAATACTTGGAGAAGTTTTATCTGCACTTGCATTATATAAGCTTCCTGAATTTTTACAATTAGGAGCAAAAGAACAAATAGGATCTGCACAATCACTTAATCCATTATTATCTTCATCTCCAGGTTTTACACAATCTTCAAATTTAAAGAATTTTCCACCACCATCTATAGCAAAACTACTACCACAAGATGTAGGATTAGCAAAACAATCAACAGGTTTAAAATCAGCAGTACCTGGTGTATAATAACTCTCAAGTAAACTATCTGTAGCATTTCCCAGTCCTGTTATTGTCATAGGAACTTGTAAACCATCTGAACTCAATAAAACAGTTGAAATATTACCAGTAAATACATTTAATTTCAAAGGAGTTTTTAATGAACTAGCTAAACCTTTTCCTATACCATTCTTAGGTACAACAAGTATTGAAGCTCCACTCTGTACTCCACCATCCATAAAATTACAAGTAAAAGGTTTCATATTATTAGATATTCCAGATAAACTTACAGGTAATAATATCATTTTATAAGTTCCAGAAATATTCATACATTGATATCCAACTTTAGTTTCTGTTCCATTAGTTTCATTAATAGAATAATAATATAAATAATCTATACCTGATAAATTTGTTGCACTTGCAGAAAATAAATTATAAGTAACATTACATCCAGTAGATAAATTATTATCAGAATCTGCAACAAAAAAGAATCTTTGAGTCATATTACCTTGAATTCCATTATATGGATGACATTGTGATGCAAATCTATTTGTTTGAGTCATTATTCCAAATCCAAAAGCAGTATTCATATCTTTAACACCTAAACCTAAAATATCTAATTCAGTTGCATTAATATTAGAGACAACAGTATCATTAACTGGATCTTGACCTATAATAACTGGAGGACCATCAGCACCACCACTAGATAAAAGATCATTTTTAAACATTTCAGGATTAAATCCACCACCAATATTATAACCAAGATTAAGAGGATTAAATCCACCACCACAAGAAGGATCAGCATTTTTCCAAGCATCTGCACCAATAGAAGAATTAAAACAAGTAAGATCTGAACAATCTGCTTTTCCATCAGAATTATCATCTATTCCATTAAAACAAATTTCTTTAAAATTAGCATTTCCATAAGCAACAGTACCATTAGTCATATTAAAAGGCAAACAAACATTAAGAATATTACTCCAGCTAAAATTATTAGCTACAGAAGTTGTTATAGTATTACACATTTGAGGATTATTACATAAAGTAGGATAAGCAGAACTACAAACTTTTTCATTAGCAGGTCTACATTCACTTCTATTAACAGCAGGGTCTACAGTTTTCCATTGACAATTTCCAGCTGAACCTTGACCGCTTTGTTCACAAGAAGTTTGTGCAAAACAACCCATACAATCATTACTACAAGAAGAAATTACATTACCAAAAAATGGTTCTCTACATTTACTAACTCCAGAATCCCAAGTTCCTGGTGGTCTATATTGCGTACCAACTGTACAATTAGTTTGATCTCTACAAATACCTGCAAAATGATCACAGTCTTGTATATTTGAAAAATCATCATCACAAGCATTAAAATTAGATTTCCAACTACATTTTAAACCTAAATTAATAGAATCATTTTGACATCCTATTTGATTCTTATCATATTTATGACAACCTCCACCACCGCCACCAAATCCTGGTAAAATTTCATCTATAATTGTTAAATTAGGATAAGTACTTGTTATCTTTGCTGCTAAGTTTATACTTCCATTAACAGTATTAGGAGACAAACCTAAATTAGATTGTAAAGTTCCAAGTCTTAAAATATAAGGATTAAATGCTCTAGCACATCCTGAAGATAAATCTACATAAACACTAGAAACATTATTTTCAAAAGCATTTGATGTTGAATTCCAAAATTGTAAAACTGTTAAATTATTAGTTCCATTCATAAGTATTCTATTATTTGCACCAGGTAAACAATTAGCAGGATCACCAAATAAATTACAACCTGTTTGTGGATTTTTATCTCCATCTATAAATATCATTAATGTAGAATTAAAACCACTATTAACACAAAAAGTAGAATTTGAAAAATTACCTTCATAAAATATTTGAAATCCAATATCACTACCATTACCAGCTGCAAAAACTGCACCCAAATTCGCAACATTTGCTAAATTATCATTTACATTTTTTTGTGGCCCATTTCCACCGATAGGAGCATTAAATGTAAAAACCACACCATTTTTAAATCTCCAAGATTGAGAATCTGTAAAAAAATCATCAGCTATTACACCAAAAACAAATATTAATAAAAACAATGACAAAATAATAAATTTAGAATTCTTATTTAAATTATTAAAATATAAAAAACCCATTTTATCTTGTGCTCATAATAATTATAAAAACCTTTGCCAAAATTTTCAAGTAATAACATTATAGTCATAAGTTATGTAAGAATTTTACAAAATAAAAGCTTCCAAAAGTTCTTCAATATTATTTAATTTAATATAGTCTAAAATTAATAACCTCTACTTTACTATCCTAAAAATAAAATTAATTAAAAAAAGAAAATAAAATTAATTAAAAATTCTTTTTCATATGGTCTATGAATTCACCAGCATGATCTCTTAATCCAAGACCTAATCCAATTCCCATTGCTAATGCAAATCCTAAACCTAATGCACCAAGTAATATTAAAAATGCATTCTCTAATATTCCAACTTGAACACCAACTTGGTTTAAAGCAATTACAAGTACAACATATAGTATTACTATTTTCATCACACCTGCAGCAATAAGCATTCCTCTCATTTTTGTATGTTCTCTTATCTTAATACCAACATAATGAGCTAATGCTATACCAGCAAAGAAGATTATTACAGCAAATAATACATGTGGTAACCATCTAACAAAATCATCTAACAAATTACTTAATGTATTTAAATTTAATACATCAACTGCTACTTGGAAAAATATAATAAATACAAACCATTTAACTAAGTCTCCTAATAAATTAGGAACATGAGTATGTCCAAATTCTTTTGTTAATCCAGATTTTTTAATTAAATTATCAAGACCAGCTTTAACTAATAACCATTTTACAACATGGCCAATAGCCCATCCAATAAAATAACCTAAAACTAATAATAATAAAGCCACAACAATACTAGGAAATATAGAAACAAAATCTTGCCATAATCTAAATAACGGTTGTAAAAATAAATTACCTGTCGCTACCAATCCATCAGCCATTAATCACACCTCATTTTTTAATATATATTATTAGTTTACTAGTTATTTATATATGTTACGTTTTTTATATTTCTAAAAGTATTTTCAATTATATAGAATAATTATTTTTTACTTTTAAATTTTACAATTTCATCTGAAATATTTTTTATCTTTCTAGAAATCTGATAAACATTTTTATCATCCTCAATTTTTATTAATGGAATTCCTAAACCAACAACAACATCAATAATATCAGGATTTTGTTCAACAATAGTATTTAATCCTTGATCTTTAAAAAATAATGCTTCTGTTTTAAAACTTGAAATATTTAAATATTTAGCAATCAAAGTATTAAAACATTTTTTATTTATACCTTCACTATATTCATTTATCTTTGAATTTAAACAAATTAAACAAATACTTTTAAATTTATTATTTAATTTTTTATAAACTTCTAAATTAGTTTCATTAAAAGGATTTTCAACATAAACTACACTATATTTTTCAATTAGTTTAGAAACAAATTCAAATTGTTTATTTTCATCTAATTCATATCCATTATAAATATAATTTCCATTTTCAAAGTTATCAAGAACAACACCAATTCTTAATTCAAAGTTAACAAGTTCATGTTCTTTATCAATGCCTTCTTTAATTAACATCAATATATCTTCATCTTTTAATTTACTAATATCTTTTTTCTTTAAAAAATCAGTAACTTTTCTACAACTAGTTATCACAGCATCAAAGTTATTAGCATTTAAAGAAAATACAATAAATTTTTTAATACCTTTTTCTTTTTCATAAACAACACACATAGGTCTTGGAACTTGAGTAATTGTAGGGTCAAAAAAACTCCAGAAATTTTTAATATTATTAATAATTGCTTTTTCTATAATTAAATACTTTTCATTATCTAAGTCTTTTAATTTTTCTTTTAGTTTAGTAAAATCTTCAGCACTGTTTATTTCAAAATCTTTTAATTTGATATTTAGTTCTTGAACTAATTTAGAATCAAACTTTTCTTCTAAATTAATCTTTCCTTCATTAGTAATTATATTAAGAGTCTCTTTTATAAACAAAAATCCAGAACTTAATTTAACTTCTTTAATTATCATAAAAATCTAAAATAAGATCATTATAAAAGCTTTATTAAAAAGAAAAATTTACTCAGCCTTTTTTGGCATTGGTCTTCTAATAGTTATAGGTAAAACTCCTTTCAAAAGTTCAAGTTTAGCTATCTCTATTGGATTATAATTTATCTTCTCAAGATCTTCTTCTTTTAAATCTAATAATAAAGGAGCACCCATTGCTATTTGTAAAGCTCTTGCACCAACCAGTCTTGCTCTTTCATATTTAGTTAGTTCTTCCATCTAAAGCACCTTCCTAAGTTCCTTTGTTTTTTTAATCGCTAATTCAATCATAGTATCTATTTCTTCAGGAGTTAATCCTGTATCTCCACCTTTTTGTAAAGAACATAATTCTCCATTTTCTAAAACACCAATTGTAAGTCTTGCATCAATAAGAGTTTCTTCTTCAACTCCAGGGTCAATAACAAAATGATTTCCTATTTTACAAACAGTACAAGATAAAGGTAAAGTCTCTAAAGGTAATTTTTCTTTGCCTTGTTCTTTGTAAGTTATTTTATCATTTTCAACTTTAGGAAATTTAGCATCTTTTAATGCAGCTAATGCAGCTAGTGAAGCAGCATCAAATAAATTTCCATCATCATTTATTGGATAAATATCAATAATAACAATCCACATTTTCTCTCCAGGCCTAATACATAATTTTTTAAAATTCAAAGCCTTGCCTTCTCTAATTGCTCTATCAACAACTCTAGAAATTTCAATAGAATCAATACTAGGAGGTCCACTCTCAAAATCAGGACTGCTTAATGGAAGTAATTCCATATTAACCATAATAGAGCCTTGATCTGGTGTATCAGGATAAGGTTCTCCCAATTCTAATTTTACTCCAGCTACAACTTCTGTTTTTCCAATTTTTATTCTAGCAGATCCTTCAGCACTCTTAGATGAAACTCCATATTCAACACTTAAATTTCTATATTCATCAAATTTTCTTCCATCTAATCTAAATCCTTTTCCAAATAATTCTAAAATATGATCTCTTACAATTTCACTCATTTTGAATCTCCATATTTAATTTTCAAAGCTGCAGTTTGTATTTTTTTAATATCTTCACAGCCTTTTTTAGCTAATTCTAAAGCTTTTTTTAATTCTTCTCTAGTTAAAGGACCATCCATTTGTAATAATGTAACTTGTCCAGTTCTAATTGAAAATGCAGTAGCAATATCTGTTGCATGTCCTTCATAATCTTCTTCTTCTTTACTTAAATCTAAAACAATTTTTCCACCAACTCTTCCAACAGCAACTGAACTAACTAAATCTTTCATAGGAATTCCTGCATGAGCTAATGCCATAGCAGCTGCACATATTCCAGCACATCTTGTTCCAGCATCAGTTTGAATTAATTCAACAAAAACATCAACAACACTTCCAGGATAAGCACTTAAATCTACAACAGGCATTAATGCTTTTTCCATAACCATAGAAATTTCTTTGCTTCTTCTATTTGGTCCAGGTCTAACTCTGTCTCCACTTCCTGAAAAAGCCATCATATTATAATTACATCTTAAAACTCCAGAAGTTGGATTTTGAAATGCAGCAGGATATAATTCTCTTGGTCCATGAACTGCAGCAACAGCAATAGTCTTTCCAATCTTAAACATTGCACTACCAACTGCTCTAGGAACAACTCCTACTTTAGCTTCAACTGGTCTTAATTCATCAAATTTTCTTCCATCTAATCTTTTATCATAAGCCATTTTTTTCACTCTCTAAATAAGTTTTCATTCTATCTGTTAATCCTGAAGTATGACTTTCTGCTTCTATTTTTTCTATAGCTTTTATAGCAAGAACTTCTTTTTTAGGATCATCTCCGCTTAACCAAATAAAACCATTTTGTCCAACAGAAACTTTACATCCTGTATAATCTTTAATTAATCCAATCATACTTCCTTGTTTTCCTATAATCCTAGGAACTTTTGGAGAAGGTACACGAAGTATTCTTCCAGATCCTAATTTTCTAAGTCCAGGACCTTTCATACTTAAATCTATTAATTTAAAACTTGAAACATTTATTATTTCAACCATAACATAATCTCCATAATTAAAATATTTACTTAAATCTGCACCTTTTTCAATAAAATCAGAAGAAGCATCTTTAACAGATAAATTAGCTTCAAAAGGCCAGCCAATATTTACTCTCCATCCACCTAAACCTACACCTACAACTTTACCTATTACTAAATCTCCTCTCTTAGGTAAATAAGGACCATTCAAAGCAACAACTCTAACTAATCTTCCATTTAAACTAACCATTCCTAATTTAGTAGAAACTAATTTATCCTTATCTCTAATAACATCATCGCCTGGTAAAAAATCAATTCCTTCTGCGATTTCTTGACCTGGAACAACAATTTCCTTCTCATTTACTAATAATTTACTCATTTTACCTCGCTTTAACTATTTTAACCTCAACAGTTCCTTTACTTAGATTATTTAAAGCTATCTCAAATTCTTCTTGCATACCAGCAGGTATTTCAACATTAGCTTTTAAGCTTCCATCACTTTCCCAAGACTCATTTAATACTTTTCCAAAAGTTCTAATTATTGTAGAAGCTTTACCTGCATAAGGTGCTAAAACTCTTAATAAAATTTCTCTAACTTCAAATTTAATAGGAATTATTTTTCTTAATTTTTCAATAACATCATGAATTTGTTTTTCAGCTGACTTATTTTCATCAATTCTAACTTTAGCTTCATTCATTGCAGCATCAATTCTTTGAGGAGGATGAGGTCTTCCTGTACCAGGATCAACAACATTTTTATGAATCATATTTACAATTTGTTTTCTTTTTTCATCTAAATCTTTTCTAACCATTTCAACTGTTGAAGGAACACTTCCTTCTTTAATAATAATTTTACAAATTTCTGTTTTATCATCAGTTCCAAAAACTTTTTCTAATTCATGTTCAGAAGCTCTTGTACCTTTTTTTGCATCATAAAATATTTCTTCAGTTATAACAACATCATTAATAGAAACACTTTTTCCATTTTTAAAATCTAAAGCTTTTTGAGGATCTACAAGAATTTCATAACTCTTTCCAGATTTTTTCAATTTTGCTACAACAGCTTTATCAACATTTACCATAATTTCAACAAAAAATTAAGACTTCTTAGAAAGTTTTCTCAAACTTTCTTTATCTAATTTCTTAAAAGTCTTTTCTCCAACTTTTATATAAGCGCCATCTAATCTATCTGAATCAAAATCTTTTCCAAATACAGTTTTAAAAGCATTGATAGCTAATTTAAGACCCTGTTCCAAAGTCATACTATTTTCATATTCTTTTTCAAGTATTTCTCTTAATTGAGTTTCCATCTCACCAACAGCAGTTGCTTTATATTGAAAATAAATTCCTGTAACATCTGTAACAAATAATTGAGGACCTTCATCATCTACACCAGCAAATAATAAATTAACACCAAAAGGTCTTGCTCCTCCAAATTGAGTATAAGCTTGTTTTAAATTTGCAACATCTTTTACTAATGAAAGAAGATCTATAGGATGATCATAAGTAACTCTATGTTGTTGAGCAATTAATTGTGCTCTCTCAATTAAAACTCTTCCATCCATTAAAAATCCAGTAGCACTAGCTCCAATATGATCATCTACTTGAAAAATTTTCTCAATGCTTTCACCAATCATTAATTTTTCTAAAATTCTTTTATCAGCTAATAATAAAACTCCATCTTTACAAACAATTCCTAATGAAGTTGTTCCTTGTCTTACTGCTTTTTTTGCATATTCTACTTGCAGTAATCTTCCATCAGGACTAAACATTGTACTGCTTCTATCATAACCCATCATTTGATGATTTAAAGTTGGTTGCATTAATATCTACCTCCAAGAATAAATTTAATTCTAGCCTTTTTTAACATTCCAGATACACCTAAACTCCTTAAAACTACATCCTCTTTATTAATCTTTCTAACAAAACAAAATGTAGCTCTTAACATATCTAAACCTTTAGTACTAACTTTTAAAATTCCTTTATTTTTTTCAAATTCAACAAAATCTAAGCCTGCAATACTTAATCCCTGTAATCCAAATAATTCTTTAAAACTAGAGATTATAGCTTCTTTTAAATCTTTAAAAGAAAATTCTTTCTCTGATAATACTTCATAAACTAAATATCTTCTTTTTTCCTTTAAACTAGGCAATAATGCTTTTTGCTTCTTAATTTTATCCATTTAAATTTTACAAGATTATTTACAAGATTAAATAGTCTCTCGCTCCTTTCCAAATCTAAATTTATTAATAATTAAAAACTTTATAAGGTTTATGAAATTATTATTGAGAATAACTTAAAGCATCTTTAGCTTCTTTTCCAGTCATTCCTAAAACTTTTAAAAAAGAAATTAAATCATAAGCACTTCTTAATTCATATTTATTTTTAGCAAATGTAAAAAACAATATTTTAACTTTATATTTTCTACAAAGTTTAATGTTTTGTTTTACTCTTCCAATTAATAAAGGGTTTTCTAAAGAATTTAAAGAAATTCCAATAGCAATATTATTTTTATGTGCTAAACCGCAAATAATATGATCTAAGCCTCCGCTTCTATAATGTAAAGAATCTTTATAAAAATTAAAATGAGGATTTAATAAAACTCTAATTTTTTTATTTTCAACTAATTTTCTTGCATTTTCATAATCATTATATTCAACTAATCCAAGTTTAATAAATTCATCTTTAAAAAACAATTTAGAAAATCCTAATTTTTTAGCAAACTCTTCAAATTCATAATCTTTATCTGCTAAAACAAAGTCTGAAAACATAAAAATTATAAGCTAAATAACCTTTAAATATCTTTAGCTTAAAGAAAGAACATGAAAATCCCAAAGCATCTAGGAATAATTCTTGATGGTAATAGAAGATTTGCAAAAAGATTAATGCAAAATCCAGAAAAAGGCCATGAGTGGGGTTATAAAAAAGTAAAAGAATTATTAAAATGGTGCAAAGAATTTAAAATTAAAGAATTAACAGTTTATGCATTTTCTCTAGAAAATTTTGATAGACCAAAACAAGAATTTAATTATATAATGAAATTATTTAAAAAAGCATTTAATGAATTAAGCAAAGAAAAAGATCTTGACCAAACAAAAATAAGTTTTATAGGTAGAATCTGGATGTTCTCAAAAGATATACAAAAAATAATGTTAAATTTAGTTGAAAAAACAAAAAATAATAAACCTTTCAAAGTAAATTTTGCAATGGCTTATAGTGGTAGAGCTGAAATAATAGATGCAGTTAAAAAAATTGCAGAACAAATTAAATATAATAAATTAGATCCAAATTCAATAGATGAAAACATAATTAATAAAAATCTTTATCTAAATTCAAATCCAGATTTAATAATAAGAACATCAGAAACAAGATTAAGTGGTTTTTTATTATGGCAATCAGCATATTCAGAATTAATATTTCTTCCAAATAAATTATGGCCAGAATTAACAAAACAAGATTTTATCTCTTGTCTAGAAGAATATTCAAATAGAAATAGAAGATTTGGTAAATAATTATTTAATTTTTTTTAATATTTCATCAACACAAGCACTAATTGTTTTTTTATTAGTATTAATAACAATAACTTTATGTTTATTTTCTAAAGCTTCAACTAAGCAAACATCAAATATTTCAGAATCTAAGTTTTCTCTAATCTTAAATTCATTATATTTTCTTTTTTTTAATCTATTTTTTAAAATTTTAATATCGCATTTACAAATAATACAATAATCAACATAATTACTAGGTAAATAATGACTCAAATGTGAATCTATAATTAAATTTTTATTATTTTTAACTATTTTAATTAAAACTTTATTTAATTTATCAATATTA
>JAHFKB010000052.1 GCA_023245565.1 archaeon | reverse complement strand
ATAAACAAGTTACTGGAAAATCTTTAGCTTTTAATAATAAAGCAGCAGTAGTTCCCATAACAATTCCTTCTTTTAATTCTTTAACTTTTAATTTTCTTTTATTTGAAAAATAATAAACATCTAAATCTCCTTGACTAGAAGGCATACTATCAAGAATTATAATTTCTTTTGCTTCTAATTCTTTAGCAATCTCAACTATAGTAGAAGCTAATTCCCATTCATAACCTGTTGCTTCTGTTAAAGATTGTATTATAACTAAATTAAATTTCTTATTATAAAATAAAGTTATAGGATTAATAATTTTAGCTTGATGTATTGCCGTTAAAGGAGTTATATGTTCTGATTCTATATAACCAATATCTTCCACATCTAAATGATCTATCAAGAATTTAACTGCTATTGTACTTACTAAACCTAAACTTGGAAAACCTTGTATTATTATTGGATTTTTAACTTTCTTATTAATTATAAATTTCATATAAGTTTATTATTAAATTTTATTTATTAATCTAATGTAAAACTTTCAAGTGGTAACTTATCAATGTAGATATTTCAATATTTCAGTAAATATTTCAAAAATTTCTAGCTTAAATTATTAAAAGATTTTCACTTATTTTAAAAAGTGGCTATAAAGATTATAAGGTGGATAAATTTAGAAAAATTTTATGATATAATAATAAATTATAAAGATTATATAAAAGTAAGTGAGCATGCTTTAGATCATTTAAGCAGTGCACAAAGAAAGATTTTTAAAGAATCAGAACTAGTAAATATATTAACTAAAGAAAGACCACAAGCTATAGGTTTGCAAGAAAACTTAAGATATTCAACATTTTTCAAAAAAAATGGGGATATATAAGAATAATATTTGTAATAAAATCAAATAAATTAGAAATAATAACGTTCACAATTTCAGATAAGATTCCAAGAATAGAAAAATGAAAAATAAAAAATTAGATGCAAGAGGAAAAGGAGAATTTTCCTATGATAAAGAAAATGATATTATATTTTTTAAAATAAAAGACAGAAATTATTTTAAATCATTAGAGTTTGATGAATTAGTTGTTGATTTAGACAGTAAAGACTTTATAATTGGGCTGAGAATATTTGAAGCTTCAAGATTATTGAAAATAGATAAAGATAGGATTGAAAGTTTACATAAATTTGAATTTAATGCTAAAGTAGAAGCAGGATTAGTTAAAATTCAACTAAGATTTATATTAGATAACCCAGAATTGAATTATATGCAAGATTTTGTTAGAGAAATTTTAGATACAGAAATAAATGATTCAGAAGTATTATGCACAATATAAACTAGTTATTTATCTTCTTAAATCAATCATAACTATAATTAAATGAAAATCTTTATAAATATAATTAGTATTTATTAACTTATGAAATTTAAAGATAAAGTTGTATTAATAACAGGTTCTAGCAGGGGAATTGGAAAGGCAACAGCTTTAGAATTTGCAAAAGAAGGAGCAAAAGTTGTTGTTAATTATTCAAACTCAGAAAATGAAGCTAATAATGTAGTTAATGAAATTAAAAAACTAAGTTCTGAATCTATAGCTATAAAATGTGATGTTTCTAAAGAAAATGAAGTTAAAGAAATGATTGAAAAAACAATTACGACTTTTAATAAAATAGATATTCTTGTTAATAATGCAGGAATAGTTTTTGATGTCAGTCTATTTGAAAAAACTCAAGATCAATGGAAAAGAACATTAGAAGTTAATTTAATAGGTATTTTTTTATGTTCAAAATATGCTTCTAAATATATGTTAGAAAAAAATTCCGGAGTTATAGTTAATATTGCTTCAACAAATGGAATAAATACTACTTCACCAAATTCTGCTGACTATGATGCATCAAAAGCAGGAATAATAAGTTTAACAAGAAATATGGCTTTTGAATTAGCTCCTAAAATAAGAGTAAATTGTATTGCTCCTGGTTGGATAGATACAGATATGAATAAAGATCTACCTAAAGAACTAATTAAAACAGAATTAGAAAATGTATTTTTGAAACGTTTTGGAAAACCTGAAGAAATTGCTAAAGGAATTTTATTTCTTTGTTCAGAAGATGCAAGCTATATGACTGGTAGTACTTTAATTATAGATGGTGGACATAAATAATTAAATTATTAATCTTCCTCTCTGCCAATCTTGAATTATTTTTCTAGAAACTTGATCAATATTTGGTTTTCCACCCTTAACTAACCAATTATATTTTTTAGCAATTAATTCTAAAGTCTCTTCAGCATCTTCTGTAGGTTTAATTTTATATAATTCTTCTATAATTCTAGGATTATTTTTAATAGCTCTGTTTAAAATATTAATCGCTACAGTATCGGGATCTTTAATTTTTCTATAATCTTTAATATTAGCTAAAGTGTACATCACATCATCTGATTTTTTATATTCTTTATATGCAAAAACTCCAGGAGTATCAATTAAATAAATATTTTTTCCAATTCTTATTTTCTGCATTCCTCTAGTAAATCCAGGAGTAGAACTAGTTAATGCTGATTTTTTTTGCTTCATAACATTAATCAAAGAAGATTTTCCTGTATTTGGATAACCTAAAACACCAACTAACAAAGGCACTTCCTTTAATTTACTTTTAA
Source organism: archaeon (assembly GCA_023245565.1). GTDB lineage: Archaea > Nanobdellota > Nanobdellia > SCGC-AAA011-G17 > GW2011-AR18 > JACPCE01. The sequence goes on along the minus strand of JAHFKB010000052.1, from coordinate 44 downwards.
CCATTGTTTTTAATTTTGTGTAGGTATTTTCTTTTTCTCTAGCT
>JAHFKB010000003.1:36679-42272 GCA_023245565.1 archaeon | reverse complement strand
TTCTAGGTTCTACGTCTTCACCCATTAAGATGCTAAACATTCTATCTGCTTCTACTCCATCTTCTATTGTTATTTTTTTTAAAACTCTTTTAGTTGGATCCATTACTGTTTCTCTAAGTTCATCACTATCCATTTCTCCTAATCCTTTAAATCTTAGAATTACAACATTATCTCCAATTTCTTTTAATAAATTATTAAGATCTGCTTCATCTCTTGCATAATGAGATTGTTTTCCTTTTAGAACTTTGAATAATGGGGGTTGCGCAATGAAAATATTTCCATTATCTACTAATTGTTTTGTATATCTATAAAAGAATGTTAATAATAAACATGCAATATGTGCTCCATCTACATCTGCATCTGTTAAAATAATTACTTTATGATATCTTAATTTTTCTATATTAAATTCATCTCCAATTCCAGTTCCTAAAGCAGTAAAAATATTTAATATTTCTTGAGATTTGAAAATTTTATCTAATCTAGCTTTTTCTACATTTAAAATTTTTCCTCTTAATGGTAAAATTGCTTGGAATTTTCTTTCTCTTGCAGAGATCCCTGTACCTGCTGCTGAATCTCCCTCAACTAAAAATAATTCACATTTAACTGGATCTCTTTCTTGGCAATCTGCTAATTTTCCAGGTAAACCTCCACCACTTAGAGCACCTTTTCTTCTAGTTAATTCTCTAGCTTTTCTTGCAGCTTCTCTAGCTTGATAAGCATTAATACATTTACTTACTATAATTTTTCCAACACTTGGATTTTCTTCAAAATAAGAATTTAAATAATCAAAAGTTAAACTATCAACAATGCCTTTTATTTCTGAATTTCCTAATTTTGTTTTTGTTTGGCCTTCAAATTGTGGATTTTGAACCTTCAAAGAAATTATTGTTGTTAATCCCTCTCTAATATCTTCTCCACTTAAACTTATATCTGCTAATTTTTTCTTTTTAATATAACCATTTATAACTCTTGTTAGAGCAGTAGCAAAACCACTTAGATGTGTTCCGCCTTCATGTGTATTAATATTATTTACAAAACTAAAAACACTTTCATTATAACTATTATTCCATTGCATTGCAATTTCAACTATTGTTCCATTGCTTTCTTTGTTTATGTATATAACTTCTTTATGTAAAGTTTCTTTGCCTTTATTTAAGTAATCAACAAATTCTTTTATTCCACCTTCATATAAAAAAGTTTTTTCATTATGTGTTTCATCTCTTTCATCTTCTATTTTTATTTCTAAACCTTTATTTAAAAAAGCTAATTCTCTTAATCTATTTACTATAATGTTAAAATCAAAAGTAGTTTCAGTGAATATTGTTTCATCTGGTGTAAATGTTACTGTAGTTCCTGTTTCATTTTTAGGACAATCACCAATTATTTTTAATTCATATTCTGGATTTCCTTTTTTATATTCTTGAACAAATATTTTTCCTTTTTGTTTAACTTCAACTTTTAATTTTTGACTTAAAGCATTTACTACAGATACACCCACTCCATGTAAACCACCAGAAACTTTGTAAGAATCTTTGTCAAATTTTCCACCTGCATGTAGAATTGTTAATGCAATTTCTACACCTGATTTTTTTTCTTCAGGATGAATATCTGTTGGAATTCCTCTTCCATTATCTATAACAGTTATAGAATTATTTTCATTAATTATTACTTTTATTTTATTACAAAAATTTGCTAGATGTTCATCAACTGAATTATCTATAATTTCCCAAATTAAATGATGTAAACCTCTGATAGAAGTATCTCCAATATACATTCCAGGACGTTGTCTAACTGCTTCTAATCCTTTTAGAACTTTGATACTTTCTGCTGTATATTCTTTTTGATTTTCTGTCATTTTTCTAGCTAATTGTTTGTTATTTTTCCCTCTAATTTTATCAAAAATTTATTATATTAAGAAGAAGAATTACTATATAATACTTTCTTAGCCTATAAATGCTTTTTATTATGTTTATAGGCCTTATAAAGCCATTTTAGATTTCAAAATTTACCCCTTAAAAAGCCTTATAAACCCTGAAATTTATGCTTATAGAAATGAAAAATATAGTTTTAGATACAAATTTTCTAATTTACTGTGCAAAGTTTAAAATTGATTTATTTTCTGAAATAGATAGATTGTTTTTTGAACCTTACAAATTATTTGTTTTAGATTTAACTATAAAGGAATTAGAAAAATTAAAACCTCATGGATTAAGTTTAATTAAAAAATATATAGAGAAAATTGAAATTATTAATTCTAAAGAAAAATATGTTGATACAGAATTAACTAAATTATCTAGTGAAGGTTATTTAATAGCGACTCAAGATCTAGAACTGAAAAAAAAGCTAAAATCATCAGTTATAGTTATAAGACAGCAGAAATATCTAGAACTTAGAAATTAGACTTTATTTATTATCTCTTTCTCATGTAAAATCCAACTGAACTATTTATACTTTTATTTTTATCATTAAAATTATCTTTTATTATAATTAAATCTCTTCCATCCATTAATTGCCAAAAAATTCTCTCATCAAGATTATCTTCAAAACTATATTTTAATTTTGCTCTTTCTAATAATGAAATGGGGCTTCTTTCGTTCATTATATTCATAAATTTCTTTTTTGGAAATTCATCTTTAAAATATACATCTCCACAACTTTTAAAACCCATTTTTTCTATCAAAGTAATTAAATCTCTTTTTTCTTCTAATGAGTAAAATGAACGATAAGAAATCTTTCTTGCAATTAAAGTGTTATAGTCTTCTACAGAAGGAAGTCTGTCTTCTTCTAATTTGCTGTTATTGAATGTCATTTTCTTTCATAAGTATTTAATTTTAGACAAAACTATATTCAGATAAACTTCTTGCTACACTTACATATCCTGATTCTGGAGATATATTTCTCAAAGCATTTTCTAATTCATTTGCATCTGTAATTGAAGTTAATGGAATACCTATACTTTCTAACATTCTTTGTAAAGTGTTAATTTTACCAGAATATAAAAAACAATCTTTAAGGCTAATATTTCCACTTCTTAATTCTTTTTCCATAAGAGCGCATTGTAATTCAAATTCTGTTCCAGTTTTTCTTGAATTAGCTAAAAGTTGTTCTGTACCACCAGGATAGAAAGTAAGATTAAAAGGTAAGTTTGTAAGATTATATCCTACTCCTACTGTTACAGCATTTTCAATATCTTCCTGAATTTTTGTATTTTTTGTCATTTTAATTTAAATATATCAAATATCTCTAATTTATAAATCTTTTTATTTATTACTACTTACTAGTTACTCTATATTAAGAGTTTATAAATAAAATTAACCAAAATCTTTAAAAACCAATCATAATATCAATTTAAAAATGTTCTACGAAATAACAGGTAAAAGTCATGTTAGGATACCTCCTGCATTATTAAAACAAGACACTAAAGAAGCAGTATTGCAAAAGTTGAATGATACTTTTGAAGGATATATTGGTGGAAATGTGGGTTTTGTTATATATGTTACAGAAATATTAAATATTGGAGATGGAATAATTATTCCAGGTGATGGTGCTCCTTATTATGAGACAGAATTTAAAATGATTACATTTATTCCAGAAATACAAGAAGTTTGTTTAGGAAAAATAAGTGATATTACTAATTTTGGAGCTTTTATTAACATTGGACCAGTAGATGGAATGATACATGTTTCACAAACTATGGATGATTTTATTAGTTTTAGTAAATCAAAAGTATTAACAGGAAAAGAATCAAAAAAATCATTAAAAGTTGGAGATAAATGTAGAGCAAGAGTTATTGCTGTAAGTTATAAAGATCTTGCAAATATTAAAATAGGTTTAACAATGAGACAACCCGGTTTAGGCAATCTAAAATGGATTGAAGAAGATGTTAAAAAATTAAATAAAAAAAGTAAAAAGGAAAAAGAATAAATGGTAAAGAAAAAAGTTTGCAAATCATGTAAAATTTTTGTTAAAGGAAGTGAATGTCCTTTATGTAAATCAACAGAACTTACAACTTCATGGAAAGGAAGAGTTATTATTGTAGATCCTAATAAATCTGAAGTTGCTAAGAAAATGGGAATAACAGTAAAAGGAGAATATGCTATTAAAACAAGATAAAATGGAAATGCAAAAATTAAAAGAAACTGAAATGCCTTTGTTAGCTAGAAAAAGAATTAAATTTGAATTAGAACATCCTGGTACTTCTACACCTAATAAAATAAATTTAAAAGAAACAATTGCTAATAAATATAAAACTAAACCTGAGTTAGTTGCAATAAGACATGTTTATACGAGATTTGGATCACAAAAAGCAAGAGTTATTGCTCATATTTATGATGATGAAAAAGTATTAAAATATTTAGAACCTCCAAAAGGTAAAAAATCAGAAGCTAAAAAAGCTGCTTAATTAAAATGGCAAAGAAAAAAACTAAAAATAAAAAAACAAGTCAACGTTGGACAAAGTATAAATTATCTGGTAATAAAATTGAGAAAGGAAAAACTTGTCCTAAATGCGGACCTGCAATGTTCTTAGGCATACATAAAGATAGATTATATTGTGGTTCTTGCCATTACACTGAATTTGTTAAGAAATAATTAATTTTTATCTAAAGTATGTTCTCTTACTTTATTAAATATTTCTTTAGTTCTATTAACTAAATTTCCTCTAGAAAATTCATCACATTCACCAAAAAATACAATATTATAATTGCCATAAGATTTTAAATTAACTCCTTGAGTAATGGGGTCATATAGTAGGTCTTGTTCATCAGAATAACCAAGCATAGTTTCTATTTTAAATTCACAATTATCAATTAAAACATTTTTTACTAAATAAGAATCTTTATTTCTAGATAAATAATGTGCTTTTTCAATTATTCTACCATCTGGCTTTACTATTCTTTCTAATTGTGAATTTTTCTCTTCAGATAAGTAAATTGTATGTTTACCTAGAATATCTTCATAGTATATTGGACGATTAATGAAATATGATATTAAAGAACCTAAACTTAAAAGAAATAAACTAATTTTAGTTGTTGAAAGTTCTCTGTAATTCATAATAAATTTAGAAAATAAGTAATATATAAAATCTTGTTATTAGAAAATTAATATTTTCATTTTCTTCGATGTCCTAATTTTAATAATCTTTTATTATGCCAAGAGAAATCTTCATCTCCAACATGATAATTAAATTTTAAGATTGCACAAATCATTCCTGCTTTTGATGGAACAAATTGAATTCTTTCAATTCTATCTAAATTCCCATCATAATCATCATCAAAACCATATTCAAATGAATGTCCACCATCTTTAATCATAAGTAAATAATTAGAAGCATCTAAATTTTCAATTTCTTTTGAAGTTCTATAAACTGCAGTTCCAGTTTGAATTGTTCCTATTGTAAGAAAAGCTAAACCTAATCCACCTAGAATTTTTTTGGTTTTATCTGTGATATCCATATTCTTGTCATTGTTTTAATATAAAACCCAAGGATTAGATTCCGAAGAATCTTCTCCCTGGGAAAAAGAGGTGATATATTATTGTATACTTACTCATATATAAACTTTTTGGTATATGTCTACTCTCCAATGGTAACACT
>JAHFKB010000003.1:14788-36579 GCA_023245565.1 archaeon | reverse complement strand
TATAAAACCCAAGGATTAGATTCCGAAGAATCTTCTCCCTGGGAAAAAGAGGTGATATATTATTGTATACTTACTCATATATAAACTTTTTGGTATATGTCTACTCTCCAATGGTAACACTAATCAATAACTTTATATTTTACCATTATAAAGCCTTTATTTACCATTTTATGAGGTTTATAATTATTAAAATTTAATGTTATAGGATTTATATGCTATAATTTTACAAAAAGTTTATAAATAAATTACCTGTTAAAGATTTAAAGAAGATGGTGATTATTAAAAGACTAATTATTAAAGGTTTTAAGTCATTTGCAAATAAAACAGAGTTGGTTTTTGGCAATGGTTTTAATTGTATAATAGGTCCAAATGGATCTGGAAAAACTAATGTTAGTGATAGTATTTGTTTTGTTCTTGGTAAATCTTCTGCTCATGAGATGAGGGCTGAAAAATCTGCCAATTTAATTTTTAATGGTGGTAAAAAAGGAAGTCCTGCTAAAGAAGCTGAAGTTACAATAGAATTTGATAATTCAGAAGGAAAATTTTCAATTAAAGATAAAGAAGTTAGAATAACAAGAATAGTTAAACAAAATGGTACTAGTGTTTATAAAATAAATGAAGAAACTAGAACTAGACAACAAGTTTTAGATTTATTAAATTCTTCTAGATTAGATCCAGATGGACATAATATTGTTTTACAAGGGGACATTGTTTCTTTAGCTGAAATGAAACCAATAGAAAGAAGGGCTGTTATTGAAGAAATATCTGGAATATCTGTTTATGAAGAGAAAAAAGAAAAATGTTTAACTGAATTAGGTAAGGTTGATACTAAATTAAATGAAGCTGAAATTATTTTAACTGAAAGAGAAGTTAATTTAAGAGAGTTAAAAAAAGAAAGAGATCAAGCTATAAAATATAAAGAAATACAAGAAAATTTAAAAGATCAAAAAGCAACTTTGATTCACTTACAAGTAAAAGATAAAGAAGAAAAAGTTAGTGAGATAGAAAAAAGAAAAAAAGAATCTGAAGAAAAAACTGGAAAAATAAATCAAGAGATTTTAGAATTAAAACAGAAAATTCAATTAAATAAAGATGAAATAAGTAAAATAAATAATGAAGTAGAAGTTAAGGGAGAGAAAGATCAGATAGTTTTAAGAAAAGAAATTGAAGAATTAAAAACTGAGATTGTTAAAGCTAATTCTAGACTAGAAGTTTGTCAAAATGAATTAGGCAAAATAAAATTAAGAAAAGATCAACTTGGTATTAATATAAAAGAAGTTGAAGATAAAATAAAAGATCTAAAAACAAAGAAGAATGAATATGAACAAAAAGTAAAATATATTGGTAATGAAGAAAAAGACCTTCAGAAACAATTAGAGTTATTTAAAGAAAAACATGGAGTAGATGCCAATATCAATAAGTCATTAGAAGAAGTAGATAAGTCCATAGATCTAATATTGTTAGAATTAGGTAAAATAAATGAAGAAAAACAAATTATTATAAGAAATAAAGATCAAGTAGGTTTTAAATTAAATGCAATAGAAGAGAGACTTAATTCTTTAAAAAGTAATGGAAAAGAATTAGATGAATTAAAAAATAATAAGAAAAATTTAAAAGAATTAAATGAAAAATTATCTAAAAGTTTAAATGAAGACTCTTCTTATGCTTTACAATTAAATGGTCTTAGACAAGATATTTCTAAAAACTTAGAAGAAGTTGCTAAATTAAGATCAAGACAAATAGGAATACAAGAAAGAACTCTGGGAGATTTAGCTGTAAGAAAAATATTAGAATTAAAAAATACATTTAAAGGTATTTTTGGAACTATTGCTAATCTTGGAGAAATTGAAAATAAATATTCTTTAGCTTTAGAAATTTCAGCTGGTTCTAGAATTAATAGTATTGTAGTAGATACAGATTCAACAGCTCAAAAATGTATTGAACATTTGAAAAATAGTAAATTAGGAGTAGCTACATTTTTACCATTGAATAAAATAAAATCTAGAATTATTGAAACAGGAGTTAAAGACTTATTAAATCAAAAAGGAGTTTATGGTTTAGCTTTAGATCTTGTAAAATATGATCCAAAATATAAAGATGTATTTTCTTATACTTTGGGTTCTACTTTAATTATAGATGATATAGAGACTGGTAGAAAACTAGGAATAGGAAGAGCTAGAATGGTAACTCTTCAAGGAGATTTATTAGAACCTTCTGGTGCAATGGTTGGAGGTTATAGAAATCAGAGAACTGGTTTTGGATTTAAAGAAAAAGAAGTTGATGAAAACTTAGAAAAAATTGAAGAAGAATTAAAAAAACAAAAAACTCTTCTTAGTCATATTGAAGCAAAGAAAATTAGTGGTGAAGAATTAATAAGAAGTTTAAGAGAACAAAGAGCTAATTTAGAAGCTGACATAATTAAGTTAGAAAAATCTCTTAATTTAGATTTTGACACAAGTAATTTAATTGATAATAAGAAAGAACTTATTGATGAACAAAAGAAATTAGATAAGGATTTATTAAATATTGATGGTAAATTTAAGAATCTAAATAAAGATTTAGAAAATGATAAAATTAAGAAACAAAAAATTAAAGAAAAACTTGCTGATCCTGGTTTATCTAAGAATTTAGAAAATTTAGAAGAACAGAAATTAAAAGTTAAAGAAAAATTATTAGAGATTAATGGAAATATAAAAAACATTGATGCTCAGATAAACTCTATGTTAGTTCCTGAAAAAGATAAAACTGAAAAAATTATTAAACAACAAGATAAAGAATATGAAGATTTTATGAAAGAATTAGCTAATGTAAAAGAATTATTAAAGAAAAGAGAGCAAGAATTAAAAATTAAAGAATCTGAAGAAAAGAAATTTTATTCTAATTTCAAAGATTTAATAGCTAAAAGAAATAAATTAGTTGAAAAAATACAAAACATAGAGACAGATATTGCTAGAGAAGAAGAAAAATTAAAATCAAATGATCAGAGATTAAATGCTATCAATATAGACAGAGCTAAAGCTATTGCTGAATTAGAAGCTTTACAAAAAGAATTTGAACCATATATTGAAGCTAAAATTAAAAGAGGATTATCTATAGAAGAATTAAGAGTAAAAATTAAAGAAGATGAAAAAATATTGAATAGTATTGGTAATGTTAATTTACGCGCATTAGAAGTCTATGAACAAATTCAAGAAGAATATTCTAAAATACTAGAGAAAGTTAATAAATTAAAATTAGAAAAAGAAGATGTTCTTAAAATGATGACAGAAGTTGAGAGCAAGAAGAAAGATATATTTATGAAAACTTATAATACTATTGTTAAAAACTTTAGAGAAATATTTAATCAATTAACTTCGAAAGGTGAGGCAGATATACAATTAGAAAATAAAGAAAATCCTTTTGAGGGTGGTATTGATATTCAAGTTAGAGTTGCTGGAAGTAAATTTTTAGATATAAGAAGTTTATCTGGTGGAGAAAAGACTATGGCAGCTTTAGCATTTATTTTTGCAATACAAGAATATGATCCTTCACCATTTTATTTACTAGATGAAGTAGATGCTGCTTTAGATAAGAGAAATTCAGAATTATTGTCAAAATTAATAGAGAAATATGCTTCTAAGGCACAATATTTAGTAATAAGTCATAATGATAATATTATATCAGAAGCTAATTCAATTTATGGTGTATCAATGCAAGATAATGTAAGTAAGGTTGTTAGTTTGAAAGTTTAAGCAACTACTTTTTGATTAGATCTTGTTTTAAAACCCTCAACTAAATCAATAATATTATTATATAATAATAATCTTTTTTCATCATTTATTTTTTCTGCATATTCACTTGCTTTTTGGAAATTACCTATTTGTTCTGCAAATACCATTGCTTTATCAAAAATATTATTTTTTTCAGCTGTACTTAATGCAAAAAACAAATTTCTTTCTTTCTCATAATTTTTAAAAGCCCTATCAAATAATTTTTCTTCTTCAAATACTTCGGCAGCCATGATATATTCACATTCTTTTTCATATAGTGAAATAACTTGATTAAATAATTCTCTTGCTTTAATTTCTAATCCTTGAGATTTAGCAAGTTTTGCAGTTTCATAAATTTTTTTCTCAATATTATATTCTTTTAAAATTTTTATTGTGCATCCTGATTTTTTTGCTAATGACATTTGCTCTCCCCATTTTGCTACTATTCTGTAATTTTGCATAGAAATTTTTTCACTAAGAATTTTTGCAGATCTTATTTTTTCTATAAATTCATTTTCTCTTAATTTATTAACTAATGGTTTAATTTCTTTTGAATATATTTTTTTAAATATTTCTTCTGGAGAATTTAAAAGTTGTATTACTTCTTCAGATCTCATTTCTTGTATTTTATCTTGTAAATAACTATAAAGATTAATAGTACCTAAATTTCTTGCATATTCTATAAATAACTCATTGGCTTTTTCTTTCATTCCAACATGTCTAGCTAAAAATGCTGCTTCATCAAATATTTTTTTTTCAGTGAGAATCTCTATAAGATCTTTTTCAAAACCCAGTTTTTTTGCTATTGTTATAGCCATAAAAGCTTCTTTCTCGTTTGCATATAATTTTAATATGTTTTCAATATCGCTAGGACCTACACGAAAATTTAGTTTATAGTCATTTTTAGGTTTAAAATTTATCCAAGCTTTTTTAGTATCAATTGAAACATGAGAATAATCTATTATATCAAGAATTAATTCACCTAAACCATCTAATGTTAATAAATCCCAATCAGTTTTTTCATTTATCATTTATTTTAAACACCATCTTTGTTTTTTTCTATTTATTACTTCAATATGATATTTTTCATAAGCTTCTCTTAATTCTTCTTTTGTACTTGGTAATTTTTTTTCAATTTTAAAGTAATTAATTATTGGATTTAATCTCATAAGGAACCTCTCAATATGGCTTTTCGAGTTTGATAAATTTACAATAGTTGGATCTTCTATTCCTATTGTTGGCTGCGCCCATGCATAAAGTTTTTCTTTTTCTAATGAAGAAATATAGAATTTTCTACTATTTCTTATTAAAGATTGATCTTCTTGTAAATCTCTATCTGTTTGATAAAGAACTATTTGTTTTTTTGCTGCCTTTCTATTTAAACTAGAATTTTTACATACTAAATCTAAAGTAGTTTCATATAACTCTTCAACAGCTTTTGTTAATTCTCTAGATTTTATTGATTGAAATAAAGCATAATTTAATCCTTTTGCTATTCCTATACTAATTATTTCTGTTAACTTAGAATATTTTCCGTAAGATGGATGCTCTCTTGGAAATACATTTATTTCTGTAAATAAAACTGCATCATTTCCTAATTGAGAAAAAATATTATAAAAATTATATTCTGAATTAATTAATACTCTTTTTTCATTTAAGCCACAATATTCTATTAATTTATTTTCTAATTCTATCTTTTTCTCTTTATCATTAGGATAAAGTCTTGATGCAAGATCTTTAATTTTATCCAATGACATATTTTTACCACGAATAATTCCTGAATATGTAACTGGAGATACACCTAAACAACAAGCTTTGGAAATTTTATTTAGATTTGGATTAATTAAATTAAATGCTGAATCTAGAACCTCTTCAATTAGATGATTTACTTGAGGCATTATTCACTCTTCATCAACCTTTTCTTTTATATTATCTATATCTTCGTTTTTCTTATTCTTTTTTTTCTTAGGATTTGAATCTTTTTTATCTGTAAATAATATTACTAATAAAATTATTACTAATAAAATTATTATTGTTCCTAAGATATAATATTTATATTTATTTAAAAAACTTTGATTTTTATCTTCAGCTACTGTAATAACTGCTGTATTATTTGAAAATTTTATTCTATTTTGATCTGAACCTAAGAATGTAGTTTTAAACCAAGATTTTAATTTTTGGAATGAAGAAACTTCTTGTGTTGTTTGATTTTGTTGATTAGAAATAATTTGTGGCTGTAATATTGTTGCTCTACCTTTTACATTAGTTACTTCAATATTAAATTGTTGTGTTGCTAATACTGGTCCACCCTTTACATTTAATGATAATGCTGCATCATAATTGCCAAGTTTTATATTAATATTTGGTGCTATGTAAAGAAAAACAAATTCACTTTTTCCAGGTTGAATAGTTAAAGCACTTGGTTTTATTGTTGAAAAAGTAGCAGCATTTCCACTTAAAAATAATGTAAATTCTGCATTTCTTAAACCATCATTTCTTATTTCTATAGGTACTGCGATACTTGAATCATAGTAAACAATTAGATCTTTATATTTTGTATTTATGCTTGTTTTATAACAATCATCTGCATTTTTTACTTTTAATATTAATTCAGATTCATCTTTAACTGCTACTCCACTTTCATCTGTTGCAGCAACTTTCAATTTTACAGCATAATTTTGTTCTTCAACATTATTTGTTGGTGAGCCTGTTATGATTATTTTCTTTTCAGATTTTGGTGATAGTATAAATGTTCTATCTCTTTCATCAAAATTTGTCCATGGTGGGCTGTCTAATTCTATTCTATATGCTTTTTTTATTTCACCATCATTAGTTATAATTGCTTCATAATTATTTGTTGTTCCTTTACATGCATCTGCTTTTTCAATTAGGAATTTAGCATTAACAGAATGACATTTTCTGACTGTAACTGCAAAATCTGTTACTGATTTAACATTTCCACTCTCTGGAATTAAATTTAATCTTACTGCATATTCTCCAGCAGTTCCATAATCTGGAGCAAATATTAAATTAAAACTTCTAGCTTCTTTATCTCTTAATGTAAATTCAGTTTTTTCAGCTCTTGCCCATATTGGTCCATCAACATTTACTTTGTAATTATTTATTGTAGTTCCATCATTTTTTAAATTTAAAGGTATAACAACATAACTTCTGTCACACATACTGTATGTGTTATTGCCATTAATTGTAAGTTTGAAATCATAACAAGGATTTACAGTTAAAAATAAAGGAACTGATTGTCTTACTCTTCCACTTTCAGATTCTGCAGCTAAAGATAAAGTATATTCTCCAGATTCTTTAGGTGAATTTACAAATATTAAAATATTTTTATTTTCTCCTTTTCTAAGTATAACTAAGTTATCACTTAAGCTTGAACTAGAAGCAAGATTTCCTGTTAGAGTTAAGTGAAATGTTTCTATATATTCTCCATTATTACTTAATCTAATATTATATTGAATTGCATCACTAGGACAAGAAGATATTTTATTAGCCATAGGATTAATATTAACACCATAACAATTTTTAATTGTTACTACATGAGAAATTATTTTTGAATCTAATTGTGAACTAGCTTCAATTTGTAATTCATAATTGCCTGACTCTGCTGATTGAGAAGGTGTTACATATGTAAAGAAATTTTTTTGTTCTCCTGGTGCTAAAATAAAACCACTTGGAGTTATTGTTGTCCATGCAGCTGCATTTCCTTTAGCACTTAAAGTATATTCTCTAACAACATTATTATCATTTCTAATTGTATGTGTAAATTGTCCTGTTTCTCTAGGACATAAACTATTGCTTGTACTTTGAGTATTAAGTTCTACAGCATTAATAAGAGAAATAATTAGAAGAAATTGAATAAAAATTAAAAATAATAAAGTTCTTCCTTTTTGCATTAAGCTCACCTATTTTATAGATGTTCTTAGTAGTAAGTTTGCCCTTCAATGTTTTTTTCTTCTTTTGAAGAGTATTTCTTAGCTAAGACAACTATAACTAATATTACTAAAATTCCTAGTAATATTACGAAGATCCATGTGAATATTGTTTTTAGATCTTTTCCATTTGTCTTAGGCGTTACTTCTAAGCTTAAATTCTTTTCTGATACAACTGCACCATTTGACATTACTTTTACAGTAAATGTTTTTATGCCGTTTGTTTCAGGTTTAGGAGCAACATAAATATATGCATCTCCTACTGTATTAGGTTGTACTACTAAAGTTGTTGGTTCAACTCTTGTATTTGCCCAATCAGATACTCCTAAAACTTCAAAAGTATAAGCTTGAGCTTCTTGACCTAAATTACCAACAGTTAATTTGAATACTGCACCATTACCTTCTGTAACTTTTTGTGCTGGGTAATCTACATTAACATTCATAGCTGGTTGTTTTGTAGGTTGAGTTTGAACAACTTGTGCACCTTTAACATGCATTTTATAAGTTTTTTGTTCTAAACTTCTTCCTCTATTATATTCTAGAGTAACAATAACATTGTAATCTCCTTCTAATGTATTTTGAGGTATCATTAAAAGTAAATCATTTGATGTTGCTGAATCTTTTGTATCTTCATCATTGTTTACTGCTAATGTTGATAATCTGTCAACATATTCGCTAGTTTGTATTCCAAGTGAAGGAATAGCTACAGTAACTTTTATGCTAGTTTCAACATTATCACCAAGATTTTCTAATCTTATGCTAGTAAATAATGGTTGACCAGCTTGTAAATTATTGCTTGGATTAAATATTGCATCGAATACATTTAATTTATGTCTAATTTCTTGTATTCTTAATGGGAATCTAGTTAATACTAAATCATCATCATCTTTTATTTCTACATTTAATTGTAAGTCATCACTAGCTTTCATATCTTCTGGAAGCTTTAATCTTAATAATTTTCTATATTGAACTCCAGGTTCAACTTCGAAAGGACCTTCAACGTCTCTTATATCACCATATTCGTAGCCTTCTACTTCAGCTGTAACTTTTGTATTATAACATGAATTTGAATTACCAACAGTACATTTTCCATAAGGATTTCCTGTAAAGAAAACTTCAATCATTACTTCTTCTTCTCTTTCTAAATGTACAGGTGAGAATACATCAGCAACCTGTCCGTTAATTTTTATGTAATCTACTGTTACGAAATCATCTTGAATGAAATCTTCAGCCATTACATTTGCTGTAAATAAAACTAAAGTCAACATAACCAATGCTAACAATTTAAATCCTTTCATCTTAATTTTCCTCCCAATCTGACACTACTATTGAGTGTTATCATTTTGAAGTTATTACTTCTTAATAAAGCTTTTGGTATAGTAACCATTATGCAATAGTAAATTCCCAGTAAGCTATATCATTATTTTCTTTATTTCCTTCGTTATCATTCATCTCTACTTTTACAAGATGTAAACCTGGAGCTGCGTTTGCAGGTATTGCAATATTCAACATTACAAATTTTACTTGACTAGGTTCTACATTTATATTTCTAACAAAGTATACATAATTGAACTCAGGAATAGTTAATTTTAAATCAACTGTTTCAGATACACTACCTTCATTTTTTAATTTAGCTAATAAAACAAAATTTTCTCCTTTTGCATAAGTTTTTTTATAATTTAAAGGCATTAAATTACTTATTTTAATATCTCTATTATCAAGATCTCCAGAGTTAACTCTATTTTTATCATTACCATCTGGGTAGTGTGCTTTTCCTACTCTAGGTTTATCTGGATTTTGATCTCTATTTACATTTCCAGCATTTATTAAAACACTAGTTGTTCCAGTTAAACCATCATCATCTGTTACTGTTAAAGTTACTGTGTATAATCCTTTATTGAAAAATATGTGTTGAACATTTGCTCCATTAGCTGAACTTCCGTCTCCAAAGTCCCAGAAATAATTTACAATTTTACCGTCTAAATCAAAACTATTTGTTCCAGAGAACTTCATTGGGAAACCTAAAAAAGCATTATTAGTATTTGTGTTTATTACTGCAGTTGGAGCTTGTTTTATTTGTGGTGTTTTATCTTTTACTTCTATTAAAATTATTCTTATGTCTGAATCACCACTATTATCTGTAACTATTAAGCTTACAAAATAAAGTCCAGGCATATTATAAGTATGTTGAGTATTAATTCCATTACCAATATTTCCATCTCCAAATATCCATGAGTAATCTACAATTTCTCCATCAACATCAAAACTTCTTGAACCACTAAAGTCTATTTGTTCATTTGTAAATAAGTTTTGTGTAAGTACATCAATTACTGCAATTGGAAGTTGATTAACAGGTGGTTGATTATTTACAGTTATTAAAACAGTTTCTGAATCTTTTGCACCATCATCATCTGTTACTGTTAAAGTTACTAAGTAAACTCCTGCATTATTAAATGAATGCTGAAGGTTTGCTCCATTTCCAAATAAACCATCATTAAAATCCCATGAGTAATCTACAATTATTCCATCAACATCAAAACTTCTTAAACCAACAAATGAAATATCTTCTCTAGTATTTGCATTGTTATTACTTGTATCTATTACTGCAACTGGTGGTTGATTATTTTGAGGAGGATCATTTACAATTATAATTCCTAATTCTGAATCTTTTGCACCATCATCATCTGTAACTGTTAATCCAACAAAATAAAGTCCAGGAGCATTATATGAATGTTGAACATTTGCTCCATTAGCTGAACTTCCGTCTCCAAAGTCCCAGAAATAATTTACAATTATTCCATCAACATCAAAACTTCTTGAACCACTAAAGTCTATTACTTCATTTGTAAAAACATTAAATTTACTTAAATCCATTACTGCAATTGGAAGTTGATTAACAGGTGGTTGATTATTTACAGTTATTAAAACAGTTTCTGAATCTTTTGCACCATCATCATCTGTTACTGTTAAAGTTACTAAGTAAACTCCTGCATTATTAAATGAATGCTGAAGGTTTGCTCCATTTCCAAATAAACCATCATTAAAATCCCATGAGTAATCTACAATTATTCCATCAACATCAAAACTTCTTATTCCTGAAAAATCAATAATTTCATTTGTAACAACATTAAATTTATTTACATCTATAACTGCAACTGGAAGTTGGTTTGGTTCTTTAATATTTATTTTTACATTTGCAGAACCCTTTGCTCCTTTATCATCTGTTACTGTTAAAGTTACTGTGTAAATGCCTACATTGTTAAAACTATGCTGAAGGTTTGCTCCATTAGCTGAACTTCCGTCTCCAAAGTCCCAGAAATAATTTACAATTTTACCATCTGGATCAAAACTATTTGTTCCGTCAAATGTAATTAATTCATTAATATTAGCATTTAATGTGCTTGTTAATATAACTGCAACTGGAGGTAAATTAGCAGGTTGTACTTTTGAAACAGTAATTTTTTTTGTTGCTGTTCCAGTTAAGCCATCATCATCTGTAACTGTTAAAGTTACTGTGTATGTTCCTTCTACATTAAATGAATGTTGAATATTTACACCATTACCAAAATTTCCATCTCCAAAATTCCAAGAATAACTTATAATTTTTCCATCTTTATCAGAACTTTTTACACCACTAAATTGTATTTGTTCATTTACTTTAACATCAGTTTTATCAGCATCTAAAACAGCTACTGGTTTAATTCCTTCAATGTTAATTAATATGCTATCACTATCACTTAATTTCCCAGGGTCACTACCTCTTAATGTTACAAGATATTGTCCTAGTTTTGTATAACTATGAGATGGATTTAATATATTTCCTGCATTACTTCCATCACCGAAGTCCCAAGATACAGTAACTTGGTCTCCATCTGGATCACTAGATGTTCCTAAAAAATTTATAACTATATTTTTTGAAAATTTTGCTTGATTATTAGGTTGTAAAATTTTTACATCTGGAGCATGATTAACCGGTGGATTTGGATTAATTGTAACAATATCTGTTCCTTGTAAAAAATTGAATGGACTCCATACTTGACACATTATTTGATCATTAACATTTGTTTTTGCATTAGGAAAAATCCAAATATTGCCTATTTTTTGTTCTAAACCATTTTGATACCATTTGAAATTATATTTATTCCAATCGTTTTGGTCAACACCATTTAAATTACATGTTAAATCATCACTATCAATAGGAGCTTGAGGTGTAATTTGAACTTGTGCTGCTGATACTGCAAAAGAAAATAATAACAAGCTTAGTAATATTAGAGTAATTAATCTAGTATTTTTCATGAAACTTTAGAAGTCGTTACTATTATTTAAAGTTTTCTATGTGTATCTATTTTAAAGTAACAACATAATATATATTTTATAATAAGTGGGGATGCAGGGATTTGAACCCTGATCCGAGGCTTTCTTCAAGGGAAGATTTTATCATTGCTTTTTCAGCTCATCCCTCCATAACTGGAGGCCCCTATACTAAACCAAGCTGTACGGATTACTCCCTTATACTACATCCCCTTAAACTTTCTTTGAAATTCTTTATTATTTAAAATATTCTATTGTAGAAATTAATTAACTAAGAGATTTATTTTTTTACTTAAAGCAACTTCACATATTTTATTTACTAATTCAATATTTGTTATTCCAATTTCTAAAGCTGATTTAAATATATCGCAATCTTTAGCAATATAACAATTAGGATTTAATTCTAGAACATAAATATTTCCTTGACTATCTAATCTTACATCAATACTTGCATAACCATTACAACCAAATAAAGAATAAACTTTTTTAGCTATTTCTTTTAGATTTTTTTCTAATTCCATATCTAGATTTTTTGCAACACCTGAATATGTATTTTTAAATGCATTAGAGTTTTTACTCCATTTTGCTTTGAATGATAATATCTTTGGTTTATTTTCAAAATGCTGACTATAATCTATTTCTAATATTGGTAAAACTTTTATTTCATTATTTCCTATAACTGGAATACAAAATTCTCTACCATCAATATATTTTTCAACTAAAATTTGATCATAGTCAATAAATAAAGAATCTAATTTTTTTCTTAATGATTTTTCATCATATACAACAGAATCTTCATCAATTCCATTTGAAGCATCTGATTTGGTTGGCTTTAGTATTAATGGAAATTCTAATGTTTTATCTAATAATTCTTCTTTATTATTAAAAATTTGGAAATTTGCTGTACTTATTTTATTTTTATCTAATAATTTTTTAGCTTCTCCTTTATTTGAAGCTAGTAAAGTTGTGTATGAATTGCAACCTGTGAAATGAATTTCTAGATCTTCTAAGGATTTTACTAAATTTACTTCCTCATAAATATTAGAAAATGCATCTGCAGCATTAAATATTAGATCTGGACTTAATTCTTTTATTTTTTCTAGATAATTAGAATTAACATCAATAGTAATTACTTCATGATTTTCTTTTAATAGGTCAATATTTTGTAAATCAGCAGAATAAAACTTTGTCTCTCTAGGTAAATCATCACCTGTTTCTCTTGTCACCTCTTCTTTACAACATAAATATACTATCTTCATTTCTTTTTTTCTATTATTATTGGTGTATTCATAGTATTTAAAATTAATTATTTTTGAAAATTTCACAAAATTTAATATCTAAATGATTCTTTATTAATGATGGTAAAAAATATTGAATTAATAATTGAATTAATAAAAAAGCAAACTGAAAATTATGAAAATGCTATTATAACTGAGATAGGAGATCTTACTAAAGATCCATTTAAAGTTTTAATTTCTTGTTTATTAAGCTTAAGAACTAAAGATGCAACTACTGCTTTAGCATCTAAAAGATTGTTTGCAGCTGCAGATACTCCTGAGAAAATTTTTAAATTAGATGTAAAACAAATTGAAGAATTAATTTATCCTGTTGGATTTTATAAAACTAAGGCTGGAAGAATAAAAGAAATTTGTGGAATTTTAATTGAAAATTATAATAGTAAAGTTCCTAATGATGAAAATGAATTATTAAAATTAAAAGGTGTAGGAAGAAAAACAATGAATATAGTTATGACTTATGGTTTTAAGAGTAATAATCATATAGCAGTTGATACACATGTGCATAGGATATCTAATAGATTAGGAATTGTAAAAACTTCTAAGCCTGAAGAGACTGAATTTGAATTATTAAAAATAATTCCTAAAAAATATAATTATGATATTAATGATAGGTTTGTTGTTTTTGGACAAAATATTTGTGTTCCTGTAAGTCCTTTTTGTTCTAAATGTAAATTAAATAAGAATTGTAAGAAGATTGGAGTTAAAAATTCTAGATAAGTAAATTTATAATACTTTTGTAAACTCAAATGATATGGTATTAGAAGATAAGTTACATCCAAAATTAAATTATAGAAATTTTGATGAATTGTATAGAAAAAATTACAATTATGTTTATGCTTGTGCTTTAAGAATTGTTAAAGATGGAATTATTGCAGAAGATATAGTTCAAGAAACTTTTTTAATTGTTTATAAAAAATTATCAGAATTTAGAGGAGAATCAGATTTTAAAACTTGGTTATATCGTATTACTACTAATAAAGCATCTTCTTACGTAAAGAAACCATATAATAAACATGAAAGACTAACAGAAGAACCAATTAGTTGGATTTCAGAAGATTATTTATTATTACAGCCAATTGATTTTTTGGAAAGAAAAAGAAATGCTTTAATTTTAAGAAAGTCTTTAATGAAAATTAGTGAAGTTTATAGGTCTGTTTTAGAAATGCATTTAGCTGATTATACTAATTTAGAAATTGCAGAAAATCTAAATTTAGAACCTGTTACAGTAAGATCAAGATTACATTATGGAAAATTAAAATTACAACAATTTTTTTCTCATTAATAATTAATACAACAACCACTTGGTATTTCTTCTCTAATTCTTAAATTATATTCTCCTAATAAGTTGCTACCAAATCTATCACTTAATTTTTTTAATGTAATTCCTGAACATAGTGTTAAAATTTCATCTAATCTTAATTCTATATCATCTGCTGATGGAGATTCTTGTTTATTTCTTAAAGCTATTCTTTGTAAAGCTAATAAAGAATTAATTTTTGATTCAATTGTTCCTAAATTTTCTGGTTTTGCTAATTTTAATTCTCTAAATTTATATTCAGATAAAGTGAATTCTGGGAAAACTTTTATAACTTTATGATCTTTAATATTTTTATAAGCCTCTAATTCTCTTTTCCTGATTATTTCTGATGCTACATGATCATAATTTGGTTTTGATGTATCTAGAAAATTTACAACTTCTAATTGTTTTTCATTATTATTATAGTAAATAACATTTCCTGTTGCTTCATGTATTAATCTTTCTTGTTTTGTGGTTTTAATATGTCTTCTTACTTCATCTTTAGGCATATTTCTTCTTGCTTCTTTTGCAGGACTATTTGCCCATTGGAAAAAATCATTACCTTTAATTTGAATATGTAATGGTAATATATTATATTTACATGCTACTTTTATTTTATTATTTATATCATCAGCTATTTTTAGATTTTGATCATTTACTATTATTAAATATTTATTATTTTCATTAGTAGTATAAATATTTCTTTCATTTTGAGAATTTAGAGTTGTGTTATAATCAGAATTAAACCTATAACCAATTTCTATTTTTGGAAATTGTTTTGTTTTTTCTAATTGTTCAGCTATCCAAGTCTGTGCTTCTCTTAATATTTCTTTTGTCATAAAAAAAGTAAATTTAATTTGTTTATATATTTAACTACTTATTGGAGACTAATGGCTTCAGATATTAAATCTTGATATTTTACAAGGGCTTCTCTTAATTTTTTCCCTGTATTATTTATGCTTGTTCGTTCTGAACCTAATCTATCTACAATTTCTTTTGTTTCTAATCTAAATTTATCTCTATATATTAATTCTATAGCCATTCTTATGTAAGGTAAACCTCTTGTTCTATTTTTTTCTTTTATTTTATTTTTTGAATATCCACTTAAAAATGATGCCTTTTCTAATATTTCATCTAGATTTAAGTTATCTTCAGCTACTAATAATTCATGAAGAATTGCTCCTTTTATTTTTGATATTTCAGAATATTTAATGTTCTTTGTTTTTTCAGATATTTTTCTGAAATATTGATCTAAGGTTCTTGGTTTATTTATTTCTTTTATTATTATGGGATTTTCTAAATCTAATCCTTTATCTATTAATAATTTATATTTATCTATTGTTAATTCTAATTTTTTTACAGCAATTAGTACTGTAGTATGATCTTTTTTCAATATTTTTTCAATATCATTTGAGCTTAGATTAAATAATTTTTTATATGCTAAGGCAGCTGCAGATCTTAAATAAGATATAGAATCTAATTTTCCATTTTTGTTTGAAGTTAATTCTCCTATTTGTAAATTTGTTCTATCTGAAATATATGGAAGAATTTTTTCTCTAGAATTAATATTTGGATCATTAATAATTAAATTGTAGATTATAGCACCCTTTAATTTAAAATATTCTCTTCCTGATAATTTATTAATTTCATTTTCAATTATGTTTAAGTGTCTAGATAATTTTGTATCCATATCTAAATCATTTTTATATATTTTGTTTTCTAAGTCCATAGGATGTTTTGTATATTAAAAAAATTTAAAAATCTATTCTTATTAATTATATTGTTTATATTTCTACTAATTTAGTAAGTCCATTTACTGCTCTAGAAATTAAATCTTTATTATTTGAAATTGTTTCTTTAATTTTTCTATATCCATATAAGCAAGTTGTGTGGTCTGATTTTTCTATTAAAACTTTTATTTTTGGATAACTTACTTTGAATCTATCTTTATAGACTGATACTGCAGCAAATCTTAAGTTTACTATTCCTGTAGATCTAGATTCTTCTAATATATACAATATATGATCATAATTAGTTAAATTACATATTCTTTCTAGAACTTGGTTTTGTTTTAAATTTTCTTCATTCATTAATAAAGAATATATAACTGCTCCTTTTAATCTATAATAATCCTTTGCTGAGACTTTATCTAATTCATCTTTAATTTTTATTAAATTTTCATTTAATTCAGGACTAATACGTCTATCATTTGAATAACATTTTTCTTCTAAATATTTACCCATAATTATTTATAATAAGAAAAATTTAAAAAATTAATCTTTTAGTAATGCTTATATAAATTTCTAATTTTATGTGTTTATGAAATTTCACCATAGTAAAACAGATGAAGGTTTAAAGATTGCTTATTTAAGTGAACCTAAAGGAAATATTGATGAATTAGTTAGATGTGCACTTGGTATTAATGGTGCACCAATTATATTGAATCCAAATGAGATAAGTTTAGATAGACCTTATGTTTTAAATATTGGAAATTATAAAGTTTATTTTACTCCAAATACAGATCTTAAAAATACACATATATTTGTTAGAGTTGCTCGTGATCAAAGAATTATTCCAGTTTCTATATACTCTCAATTAGATATGCCTACTAGTGAATTAATTTATAATATTGAATCTAGAATAATTGAATCTTTAAGTGCTAAAGGTTTAGTTCCAATTGAATCA
This sequence comes from archaeon, assembly GCA_023245565.1. Lineage (GTDB taxonomy): Archaea > Nanobdellota > Nanobdellia > SCGC-AAA011-G17 > GW2011-AR18 > JACPCE01. Next base: position 19,289 of record JAHFKB010000003.1, on the reverse strand, counting down.
ACAAGAGAGCAGATTCCTAAATCTATGTTAGGTTCTATTTAAAATTATTTTTTATGTTTTAATTCTGCTATATAATCACTAGCTTCTAAAGCAGCCATACAACCTGCACCTGCTGCAGTTACAGCTTGCATATATTTATAATCATGAACATCTCCAGCTGCAAATACTCCAGGAACACTTGTTTTTATATTATTATTAACAATGATATGGGCACGATCATCTAATTTTAAATGTCCTATTAAAAAATCAGTACTTGGTTTATGTCCTATAGCAACAAATGCACCTTCACATTTTAATTCACTGATTTTATTATTTAATATATTTTTTAATTTAACACCAGTTAGTCTATTATCACCTGAAAATTCTATAATTGTAGAATTCCAAACCCATTTTATATTATTTGTATTTTTTGCTTTTTCTTCTAGTGCTGCTTGTGCTCTTAATTTATCTCTTCTATGAATAACTGTAACTGTTTTACACATCTTTGATAAGTATAGTGCTTCTCTTAATGCTGTATCTCCACCACCAATTACTATAACATCTTTTCCTTTGAAAAATGCACCATCACAAACAGCACATGCACTAACTCCTTTTCCAATTAATTTTCTTTCAGATTCTAAATTCAACCATTTAGCATTTGCACCTGTAGCTATTATTGTGGCTTTACAAGAAAATTCTTTATCATCTACAGATATTTTTAAAGGTTGTTTTTTAAAATCAACATTTGTAACATTCTCATCTAAAAATTCTACACCTAATAGTTCAGCTTGTTTTCTCATCTTAGCCATTAATTCAGGACCTTGAATTCCACCCGGAAAACCTGGAAAATCTTCGACATCAGTTGTAATCATTAATTGTCCTCCAGGATTACTACCTGCTATAACTAAAGTTTTTAGATGTGCTCTTATTGTATAAATAGAAGCTGTTAAGCCTGCTGGTCCAGAACCGACAATTACTACATCATAGTCTTTTTTCATATAACTTTAAAAAAATAATTATATATAAAAGTATTGTTTAAGTTTCTAAATATTTAAATATTAATATATAATTAATTTCTTATGAATAGATTATTATTAAATGGTAATACTTTTAGTGCTCCACCATTTGGACCAATAATAATCCCTGATTCTATAGAACTACATTGTGGAGATTATACTTCTTCAGAAGTTTTAGGGTATGAAAAAACTAAAGAACGAAAAATAATATTAGAAAAAGTAAAAGAACTAGGAGTTGATTTACCTAAAAATTATTCATTTGGAGAATCTGAAGGAAATTATACTTTTAGAGATATTTCTATTAATCAGATAGTTTTTAAACTTCCATTTACTAGAGTAGTTATTCCAAAATTCCCAGATTATAAAAAATTTATAAGAATAATTTTAAAAGATCCAAGGAGTAAAGAAGTCTTTGTTGGATTAGAGGAAAATGGTCAAGAAAGAGTAGATATTTTAATTAAAAATTTTAGTATAATAGATCTTGAAGGAGTATTAATTAAACCTCATGATGTGGGTGTATCAAGAGGAGTAACAGTATTAAATATTGGTGTAGAAGTTGGATATACTTCTGATTATAAATTTAGTTATCAAGAATAAAATTATTTAATGACAACCACAGCCAGTGCCGCAGCCACCTGAATTTTGATTTAGGTTTTCTATTTTAAAACCAGAACCTCTTTCGTTTTCAATATAATCTATTTGTGTTCCTTTAATTAATTCAATTTGAGATTTTTCTACAAATATTTTTATTCCATTTTCTTCAAATTCTTCTTCATTTTTACTTTGATGATCTGTAAAATCTAAAGTATATTGTAATGTACTTCCTGTATCTATTACTTGTAATTTAATTGCACAATTTTCTTTATTTTCTTCTTTCATAAATTCTTTAAATTTATCAGCTGCATTTTTTGTTATTGTTATTTTTTTAGAAATTCTTTCTTCTTTATTTTCTAATTTTTTATTTATTTCATGAACTAATTTATTTATTGTATTTTCGTCTATACCATGACCTAGACAACCATTTTCTATGCTTTCATAAGGATTAACAGCACAACCAACACAATGTAGACCATAACTTAACATAATAGTAGATGATTCAGGGTATTTATTTACTACTTCTCCTATTGTCATATCTTTAGTAACTTTTTGTGATTCCATATAATTTACAATATTTAATAATTTATAAAGTTATCTTTTTCTTTCAAAAATTCTTAGTGTTTCAACTATAAGTGCTCTTTGTTTATCTATTGTGTATATTCCTATAGATTTAGCTCTATTTCTTCTATCTGGGCTTTCAGAAATTAAACAAACTTTTTCTTTTGGAATGTTATATTTATCTATTATTTCATTCCATTTACCTTGTAAACCATCTATTAAATATAAATTATTTTTTGGATCTGTAATTTTATTTCTATCTAATTCATAATATAATCCATTTTGTATTTTTGGAGTTGCTATTTCAATTTGTTCTTTTCTAAAACCTCCTTCCACTAGTTGTTCTAATGCAAAATTTCTAATATCTTGATTATTTATAATAATCTCATCTAAAATATAATGAATTTGTAATTCATGACCTAATTCTATAATTCTTGTGTAATGTTTTATAATATTTTCAGGATCTGCATCTTCAATAACTATGACATTCATGTTATTTATTATTTACAAAAAGTTAATAAATATTATTGGTTTAGAACATTACTTTTAATTCTTGTCATTGCTTCTATACTATATTTAATTCCTTGGGTTCCTAGTCCGCTGTCTTTTAAGCATGTGAAAGGAAAATTATCAGGACTTCTTTCACTTTTTCCATTAATTTGAACTGTACCAACATTTAATTTTTTAGCTATTTCAAATGCTCTTTTTTTATTTTTTGTAAATATACAAGCTTCTAATCCATAATCTGAATCGTTTACTATATCAATAGCTTCTTGTTCATTATTTGCTCTTATTATAACAGCTACTGGACCAAATTGTTCTTCATAATAGATTCTGCATTTTTTGTTAACATGATCTAAAATAATTGGCGTCATTAAATTATTAATCTTAGAACCATTTGTTAATTTTGTTGCTTGATTTTTAATTGCATTGTTTACTAGAAGTTCTATATTTTTAACTGCTTCTTGATTTATTAAAGGTGTAATAAAATTATTTTCTTCTGGATTTCCAAATGTTAATTTATTAACTTCACTAGTAAACTTTTGCATAAATTCATAACCTATAGAATTAATTAAAATAATTCTTTTTATTGCTGTGCATCTTTGTCCTGAATATGAAAAACAACCATTTACACATTCTCTTACAGCTAGATCTAAGTCTGTGTCTTCTAATATTATTGCTGAATCTTTTCCACCCAATTCCATTAATAATGGTTTCATTACTAAATTAGAAATTCTTTTACCAATGCTTGTACTGCCAGTAAAAGCAATCATATCTATATTTTTATTTTTTATTAAATAATCTCCAATTTCTTTTGTATTGCATGTAATTAAATTAATAACTCCTTTAGGTATTCCTGCTTGTAAAAATAATTCTAATGTATAAATAACACTTATTGTCCCTTGTGTGCTTGGTTTTATTACTATTGAATTTCCAGATATTAATGCTGGTGCAATCTTGCTCCAGATTAAATTGATTGGATAATTAAAAGGACTAATTCCTAGAACTACTCCATGTGGTATTCTTTTTATAAATGCTTTTTTCTTACTTTTATAAAATTTATCTGCTTTAATTTTTTCTTCTTTTAAATTTAATCCTTCTTTTGCTGTTGCTTTTATTAAATAAACTGTTCTTTCAATTTCATTTATTGCTAAAGATTTATTTTTTGTAACTTCTTTTACTAATAAATTAGAAATTAATTCTTTGTTTTCTAAAATTAAATCTGCAACTTTGTTTAGTATTTCAGATCTTTTTTTAACTGGGGTTTCATACCATGATATTTGTGATTTTTTTGCAATTTCAAATATATTATCAATTTCTGATTTATCTAATGCTTGAATTTTTCCAATTAGAGAATTATCTGTAGGAGAATTAATATTAATTGTTTTTTTTGTTTTAGAAAATACCCATTCACCATCAATTAAGCATTTGTATTCATTATCTTTTTTTATATCATTAAATGACATAAATTATTTTATTTTTCTTAATTAAAATACTTTTTGTTATTAAAATTTAAGATAGAATTATTGGGATTTCCAATATTTTAAAATTTCATCTGCTAATTGAAATTCTTTAGGATTTTCACTACGTTTATCTCTTATTGGATCAATATAACCTTCTAATTGAATCTGGTCTGCTTTGCCATCATCAGTACAATCTGTAATATCTGCTAAAGTATTATTTTTATAAAGAATAATATCTACTTTATCATCAATTCCACAACCTTCTGGATCTACTTTGTTTTTATATGTACCCAACATAGAACCATATGGAGAATCATTTACTTTTTTTTCATATCCATCTTTATATTTTTTAGTTGTTACTCTTGGATATGCAATTATCTTTTCATG
>JAHFKB010000003.1:0-14778 GCA_023245565.1 archaeon | reverse complement strand
TATTTTAAATGTATATTCATTAGTTATTTCCTCTACTTTATTTTCTTTTTTAGAACAACTTGCTAATAATAATCCCATAAGACCAGTATAAATAATTCTTTTAAACATTTTTTCTGATTTTTATAATAATACTTAAATATTTCTATTTTGAATAATATAATTAAAAATTGAAGTTATTAAACAAAAACCTTTAAAAACTCTATATTTATCCATTGAACTATGATAATAGATGGTACAGGTTTAGTATTGGGAAGATTAGCAGCTTATGCAGCTAAAAAAGCTTTAGAAGGTGAAACTGTAGTAATAGTAAATAGTGAAAAAGTAGTTATTACAGGCGGTAAAAAATTCTTAGTAGAAGAGTTTTTACATAAACAAGATAGAGGTCATGCATATAATGGTCCTTTTTTTCCAAAAATGGCAGATAGAATAGTTAAAAGAACAGTTAGAGGTATGGTTCCTTATAGGCAAGAAAGAGGAATTAAAGCTTATAGACGTGTTAAATGTTATTTAGGTGTTCCTGAGGAATATAAAAATACTAAATTTGAAACTGTAAAAGGTGCAGATTATAGTAAATTAAAAACATTAAATTTTATTACAGTAAATGATTTAGCTAAAGCTGTTGGTAAAGGTGTTAGCATAAATGGTTAAAAAAAATATTCAAACTATAGGTAAAAGAAAAAGTGCTTTAGCTAAAGCAACATTAAGTGCTGGAAAAGGTATTGTTCGTATTAATCATCAGTTATTAGATTCTTGGGGTAATTCAATGTTAAAAAATAGAATAATGGAACCTTTGTTATTATCAGAAGATACTTGGACTAAAGTAAATATTGATGTTAGTGTTAGTGGTGGTGGAGTTCAAGGACAAACTGAAGCTACTAGATTAGCGATTGCAAGAGCTTTAGTAGAATTTAATAAAAAATTAAAAAAACCTTTCTTAGATTATGATAGACATTTACTTATACAGGATGTAAGATTTAAAGAAACTCGTAAACCTAATGATTCTAAAGCACGTTCAAGCCGTCAGAAGAGCTATAGATAGATGATGTGTGAGATAAGGGAATTTACAACCTCAATTCTTTATTTTATTTAATTAGAAGTCAACATTAAAATAGATCTTATATTCTAGAAAATAGATATTACTTAGAAAGAGACGACGACACGACGGGGGCACGCGTAGAATATTTAAATTAAAAGATTTATTTAATATTTATATGAAAAAAGAAGTATTTGATTTGATTGAATTTATTCCTAAAGTTGTTTTAAGCGGAAAAGAAGTAAAAGAAATTCCTTTAAATTTTGGTTATGATGAAATTTATATTTCTCTTTCCTATTTTGTTTATTCTATTAGCAATGGTAGTAAAGAGTATGATTTTTCCATTCCTAGGTTTATTAACAAAAATAAGGAGACTTTTGAAGTCCTTGGATTATTACAAGCTGAAATGGGAAAAACCCACAATGGTTGTTTAGTATTTGCTAATTCTGAACCTAGAATAATAAATAAAGTTATTAAATGGTTTGAAGAAGAATTACAAATTACAAAAGAATATTGGAAATGGTATATAAAAGTTAATGTTAAAGAAGATATAAATTTAGATTATAAAAAAGAACTTGAAAATAATGTGATTAATTATTGGCTAAATAAAACTGCATTAAAATTACACCAAGCCTATCCTAAACTAGTAACTTACTCTAAGGTAAAACATGAAAGATTAAGGGATTATTTTTATGGAACATTAATAATAGAATTTAAGAATAATTTATTTAGTGAGATTTTTAAAAATTTCCTTAAAACTATTACTTATGAAAAATTGTTATATAGTGGTGAAGATTATGTAAGATCTTTTATAAAAGGTATAATTGCTGGAGAAGGTTGTGTGCAAGATAATTTAAGAACTGGACATTATTCTGTTTACATTTCGGCTTCTAAATCAGAAGACAGAGAAATTTTCAAAAAGGCTTTAGCTATTTTAGGGATAGAACTAAAAATATATGAAAATTATGGTGAGACTTTAATTTCAGAAAAAGAAAATTTAGTCCAACTTTTAAAACAAAGATTAATGGTTTTGCATCCAAGAAAATATGCAAAATTTCTTAATATGATACAAAGTTATCCAAATATTTCTGAAGAGACTGGATATTTTACTGGTAGAAAAAAACCTTGGAATGCACTTCCAGAGGATTTAAATAATAAAATAATAGAATTATATAATTCTGGAATTACTAGAACTATTGAAATAGCGGATAAATTGTTTATAAGTCAGATAAAAGTTCAAAGAGTTCTTAAGAAGAATAATTTAGGCAATAGAATTATTAAAAATTCTGAAGAATTAAGAAAAGAAATTGCTGAATTTGCTAAAAATAATCCTAAATTAAATTTCAAAATTATAGCGAAGAAATTTGATGTTTCTCCTTCAGTCGTAGTTAGATCTTACAATAAACATTTTGGTTATAGGGGAAAAGGTGCTAATTGTAAATCTATAGGGGCTGTATATCTTAATGAGGCTAATTTAGAAACAGTTTACGCTAGATTATAATCTTAATATCTTTGACCAAATTGATCTGCAATAACATAACCTTCATTATCTCTGTAAACTTTAATTCTAAAATCATAATTTAATCCTAATTTTCTTGCTGCATTTATATTTTTTGGATTATTTGGAGAAAGATCAGGATCTATTTTAATATCTTTTACTTTTCCTTCTAAATTTTCTTTACTCATATTTATTATAATTATTAACTAATATATAAATTTATTTTAAGTTATGAACTTTTTCTATTTGTTTATAAATATTTTCTATTAAGTCATAATTTTTTGCTTCTTCTAGATTTACCCAAGCATATTCAATTAATTCTTCTTTATTTAATTTAACTTCTCCAGATTCATATTCACAAAATAAACTTACAACTATGGTTGAAAAACCATTTGGCCTTATAAAAGATAAGCTAGAAATATAATCTATATTTTTTATTTTTAATCCTGTTTCTTCTAATACTTCTCTTTGTAAAGTTTTTTCAAAAATATTTAACCAATGGTCTCCAGTATCTTTTGGAGAATTAATAAAGTCTTTTTTCTCTATTTTTCCACCTGGAACACACCATTTATTTGGAAATAATTTTTCATTAGGACTTCTCTTGCATATTAAATATTTATCATTATTCTTTATTATTCCAGTTACAGCAATATAATGTACTTTTTCTTGATCCATAAAATAAATTTATTTTACAAATTATTAAATCTTTCTTATTTATTTTTAATGTAAATCCAAGCTTTTATTCCACTACTAAGAATAATTTTTTTCCTTTTATAATTATTTCCTTCATATTTATCTATTAATTTTAATTCTTTTTTATTTATGGAAATTACAATACCTTCAATTTTTGATTTAGGATTAATTTTAGTAATTGGATAATTTTTACCATTAATAAATATTTTAATTTTTTCATATCCAAATAACTCATCTTTAATACCTTTAGTTTCTCTTCCTATTATTAATTTTTGAACTTTAGGATTAATTAGTGTTCCATAAACAAATAATTTTTCTTTTAAATAATTTTTATATATTACATCAAAAAATAGTTTTTTCTTTTTACTATAAATTTTTAAATAAGGACTTCCTATGATTTTATTTTTATCAATTTTAATTTTTCTTAATGGTGTAAAATCTTTAAATGCTCTTAAATTTAAATCTTCAATTTTACCTTGTTGTATTTTTCTTTTTAATAATGCTAATCCTGTTGTTGTTAATTCATAACTTCCTGGTAGAGGAACTGAAGCAAATGCAATTAATCTTATTACTTCAGCTTTAGCCCCACTAGTAATACTTTTACTTTTAGTTTCTCCTTTTTCTTTATTTAATTTATAATATTCATAAAATACCCACCCAGGTAATAACCATCTAGCGTATTTTATTTTTTTTACATACTTTAATGGTTTTTTCAATTTCTTATAAGAATTACTTATTGTTTTATTCATATATTGATTTTATATTTATTATTAATATATTTACCTATATTAGAAATTCTTTAATTTCCCAAAATCATAAATCTTATTTTTCTCTATAACATAGGCTTGGAAATTTTTTAGATCTTGCTGTAAAAATGGACTTAATAAACTATTTCTTAAAACATCTGTACCAATTGTTAAAGGATTAAATGAAGGAAGAACAATTAAAGTTTTATCTAGGTATTTTCCTTTTAAAAAACATTTGAAAGATTCATATTTTGCTTTTTCTCTAAATCCTATAGCAGGATGTTCATGACCTATTATTATTGTCTTAGCTTTTTTAAAGTCTTGATTATTTATTATTTCATCACCATGACAAATTAAAATATCATCAATTGTATAATATTCTAATAATTCTATATTTCTTTTTCTTGTTATAAATGGAAGAAATATATCGTGATTTCCTTTTATTATTATTAATCTTTTAGAATATTTAATTAATAAATCTATAATTTTTATTATATTATTCCATTCACTTCTATTAATTACTCCAAATTCATGTTTTAAATCTCCAGTTATTACTATTTCTTCTACTTTTATTGAGTTTAATATTTTCTCTAAACTTTCATAAATATCTTTAAACTGCATCTTTGGAACTAAAACTCCTTTTTGATTTAAGGCTTCTTCATAACCAAGATGTAAATCTGCTATTATTAATGTTTTAGATTTTTTTAAATATAAAGATAAATCAATTATTTCTAGGTCGTTCATTATTTCCATAATAATTAAAATTAATTATAATTTAATAACTTATTTATTAGAATAATCTTTTTTCTATGGGATAATTAATGTAAGAACCTATTCCTAGTCCATTAAATTTTTTATTATCATTGCAAAATATTTCATCTAATTCTTTTTTCCTTATGTCTTTTATTAAACAAGCTCTAGTTAGTGAATATCTTTCATTACTATCTTCTCCTACTTCATATTTTTTTTTAATTTTATTTGATACTTCCTTATATAATCCACATAATGGGGCTATACTATTTTTTTCATTGGGTCTTTTTAGATCTGGAAAAAAATTGCTTAAACTAAGAAGAAATTGATTTTCTAACCCATTTGGTATTACTAGTCTATGTATGTGTCCTATTAATTTTTTTTCATCTCTTAAATTGTGTAATTCCTTTAATAAATCTGTGTTTACTATTGCAACATTTATTATATAAATCCCATAAGTTCCTTTGTCTCCTAAACCAAGATAATATTTTGAAAACATATAGAATTAGTTTAAATAATCTAAATAAAAATATTATTGTTGTTTAAGATATGTGTCTAGGCCTTCTATATGTGATAATTTATTTTTAAATAACAAGTTTCTTAATTTAATATTTATTTTTATTCTATTTTTTTGTAAATTGTATCTTAATTTATTAAATAATTTCTTACCTTCTTTATCTAAATCTGTTAATATTATAACTTCTTTTTCATTTATTGATTCAATAATTTTAAATAATGGTTTATTTTCTAGAGAAATTATATTTTTTATTCCTAAATTATTTAATGAAACTATATCTTTTTTACCTTCTACTATTACTAGAACATTATTATCTATTATTTCTAATATTTCTAAGTTTATTTTATCTATGTCTTTAGTTGTCAATTTTATTTTCTAAACATTTTAATATTGCTTCACCAAATTGCTTTGAAACTTGATGTCCTATGGCAGTTATTATTCTTCCTGATATTTCTAAATCTTTGCCTGTATATTTTCCACCAGTTTTCTCTATTAGTTCTTTAGTATCTATCCAACCTGTTGCATTTTTTCCTTTTAATAATCCTGTATTTGCTATTGTTCCTGAAGCTAGACATATTGAACATAATAATTTTCCTTTTAGATAAGCTTCTTTTGCTAAATTTAAAGCTGTTTTATCATTCCAATAAATAGTGCTACCAGAACCACCAATAAAAATTATTGCTTCATATTCATTAATTATAACTTTATCTAAAGTTAAGTTTGGAGTTATTTTAGTTCCTAACATTCCTATACAAATTTCATTTGTTTTAGATGCAATATTTGTTTTAACTTTATTATTTTCTAGGATTCTTCTTGGTTCTATTAATTCTTCATCTCTAAAATTTTTATTTGGTATAATAAATAATACTTTTTTTTCTGATAAGCTCATATTTCTTATTATATTATAATATATTTAAAACTAACTTATTATAGCAAGTTATAAATATTAATGTCAATCTAAAAATGCATGAAAAATGATAGTTTAAAGATTTCTCATAGACAAGGCTATATTTACACTATTCCTAATTTTATTACCTTATTTAGGCTTTTATTAATTCCATTTATATTATATTTTATAGTAAAAGATAGAATTATAATTGTAGTAATACTTTTTACTATAACTACTATATCTGATATGTTGGATGGTTTGTTAGCTAGAAAATTAAAACAATCTAGTTATTATGGTGGAATGTTTGATGCAATTACAGATACTATTTTAATATTAAGTACTTCATTATTTGGTTTTTTAACAGGTAAAATCTTTTTGTTATTATTAATTCTATTATTTGCACCAAAAACTATTACTTTCTTAATTTCAATTTTATTTCATAAAGCAGAATATAAACCAACAATATTTTCAAGATTATCTTCAGTATTTTTTTATATTTCTTTACCTTTAATTTTATTAAATTTAAGCAATATTTTAGAATATATTTTTATATTTTGTATTTATGTTTTATCTATAATTCATTGGGTTAAATTAGTATTATTAAGAAAATAAAATTAACATAAAATTCTAACTTTTTTACCTTTAGGATTTTCTTTCATTAATTGCTGAATTGTTATTGGCTTACTTATTTGTGATTTTGCTTTTTCTGAAAATCTAAAAGCAGCAACAGTTAATTTTTTATTTAAATTTCCTTCAGATAAAACTTTGCCAGGAACAACAATAGTTTCTCCTTCTTTACTCTCTTCTTCTATTTTGTATAGGTTAACTTCTCTTCTTTGTCTTGTAGCTTTGCTTAATTCATCAGCTAATCTTCTCCAAAGTTTTACTTTTTCTTTAGTAGATAAGCTTCTAAGATCAGCTATTAATTTCTTTAATATTATGCTTGTTGGACCTGTTCTTTTACTTTTACCCATAGTCTTTGGTTTTTTATGTTTATTTATAAGGTTTTCTTTGTAAAATTTTAAAAATTTATATACATTATTTATTGTTGTTTCTCTATAGTAGTTACAATTAGTAAGCTTTATATGTCTTTTGTTGTATATTTTATATTATGACAATTGATAATCTAGTAGGAAATAGGTATTTTGCTTTACCTAGAAGGTTGTTAGATACAGTTAGTTATTTTTATACTGAATTTGTTACTAACCATGTTTTTTTAAATGGTATGGGAACTGGATCACCATCAATAGCTTTTGGTGGTGCTGCTTATGATATAATTGCAAGAAAAACTTATCAAAGTGTTATTGAAAAAGGAAAATTATTAATTAAAATATCTAAAAGGAAATAGAACTTTCTCTATACCCTATATCAATTTCAGTAATACTTATTCTATCACAAATGTCTTTAGGAACTAAACTAAAATGTACTGAATATATATTTACATTTCTAAAATAAATTTTATATTTTTCAGCTAGATCAGCAACAAATCTTTGATTTAAATTGTCTCTTGTGTATATTTGAACTGCTATGTCTTTAAATCTATCATAAATTTCTTTTCTTGGTTCTATTAATCGAATTTCTTTTTCTATTATCTTTTGAACTCTTTTAAAATCTTTCTCGTCTTTATCTGAACTTGCCAATGTTATACATTGTTTTTTATCTGGATCTAATTTATAATATGCATGAGAAGCTAGGTAAACTTTTCCTATTTGACTTTGAAAATTTATCCATGTTGTTAATAAGTATTTATCATCTATTAAAGAACTTCTTAATTTTTCTATAGTTAAATTACATAATGCTATTGATTCATATTTTGCTTTCATTAATTTTTATGACTAGAAAAATCTTATATAGGTTTTGGTTTTTGATTTTAATCTGTGGGAAACAGTGTAGATGTCAATTGGATGAACCCTGACATAATTTTATTTTTTGTCTTCTTAGTAAAATTGCTTAGTTAATATAAAGGCCTTGCTTGCTATTTATTAGTAATAAGATATAATCCTAATACTTAAATTTCCTTTCATAATCTTTATGATCAAACCATTCTAAAATTGCAGAAATTAATTCAACTTCATTCTCTGGTGTAACTGTATAAAGTAATCTCCACCCATTAGGAAGATCGTATTTCCAGAGGTTATTTATTCCATATTTTTGTATATATTGTTTTGGAAAAAGTCTTTTTGGAATTTGTGTTCCACTAAATGCATTTTCTTGAAGATCTTTTATTGCCCTAATAATTCCTCTCTTTATTGGATCAATATCCTTTAAAGAGTTAAAATCTTCTTCAAGCTCGTCAGAAATAAAGACAACCTTTGAAGGTTTAATCATAATTTTATTTCCTTTCTCATAGATAATTTTTTAGCCAAGACAGGATTCCAAATATAAGCAATATTGCCTTCTTTATCAAAAGCAATTTTATTTATACTTTCTAAATAATCAAGAATAACTAAAAATGTTTGCCACATTACTTTTTTAGGCAATTCTTTCCATAAAATAGTTCTATTAAATTCTCCACTATTTTCTTCTATACTTCTTTCAACCATTAATACAGTATCTAATGTTGGAGACCTAACAAAAGGATTCTCTTGTTTTTTATGTATTGTTTCTTGCATAAATATTAATATATCAATTGATATATAAAACTATCTATAAATAATTTTTGTTCAGAAAGTCTTAAATTACAGCATGAACCATTATATAATTTTAATTTGTGTCTTCATAGTTGTAAGAATTATTTAATATAAAAAACAGGCTTGCTATTTTATGGTAGTAAGAAATAAAAAATTAAAGAAAGAAAAATTATTAATAATTCTAAATAACTGAATTATTCACTATCGGCAGATCTTTTTTCAGCTTTAACTACTTGACTTACATATCTTTCAAGTTCAGTTGGTGCTGAAAGCCCAGCTGGATTATTATAATTATTAAATCTTGGATCGAAATACACAACAACTTGTTTACCAACTAATTCTCTAGTATCTGTTGCACCTAAACAATCCATGAGTTTTCTTATTTTCTTTGCATCTTGAAACAAAAACATCTTACTACCATCAGGTATTGGAACTTCAACATGGAGCCCATAGTCACCTAAAAGAGGACAATATCCCCATCCAGCATATCCGATTTTAACTACTCTTGTCTGACATGCATGTGATTGAAGAGCTTCTTCCATTCTTGGATGCATACGATCTTCAACAAAAATTTCTGTCTTTTTTTCAAGTGTTTCTTGCATTTTATTTACCAACTTAATATTTTAATAATAATGGTAAACATCAAAAGTTTATAAATCTTTCTAAAGTTACCACTAATAAGTAAAAACGTGCGGGAAACAGGATTTGAACCTGCGTAGGCCTTAGCCACTAGATCCTTAGTCTAGCCCGTTTGACCGCTCCGGCATCCCCGCATATTTTAATATAATTAATTTATTTGATAAGCTCTTTCTATATTTGGATTTTTATATAATTTTCTTAAATCTCTAACTATTTTTTCTTCAATATTGTGCCTTTTTTTTATACCATATCCTACTATGTCTTCATTTAAACTTAATAATTCAATTGTTTCATCTTTTGTAAAACCTAAGTCAATTGCTTCATATATCTGTGCCATAGTTCTATAATTTGTTGTATGTCCAGATTTGTTACCATAGTTTATTTGATAATGATTTTTTCTTTTTCCAAATTTATATCTTAATGTTGTTGCTTTTATTTTTGTGAAATAACTTAGATCTTCACTATTCATTTTTATTTTTCTAGCTTGATTTATTTTTTCTATAATATATTTACTTAATTTTGAGTTTTTTCTATTATTATTAAAATTAATTATTTTTAATTTTCTATAAACACCCATTGCATCTAAATTTAATTCTTCAGCTAATGATTTATATGAAAATTTTATATTATTTTTAACTAATTCTTCATATTTATAATAAAAATTTACTAACTCTTCAAAACTTTGTGTTCTTTTTGTATGAAAACTTAAAATTTCAAAATAATATTCCCATGCTTTTTCATAAGGAAAACCTTGTTTTTTTGCTTTTTCTTTTCCATAATTATATATAAAATTTATTAAATCTTGCCTATATAATTTTTCTATTTCTGTATTTTCTGCTTTATCTGATTTTTCTAATTCTCTTCTTCTATCTTTTCCTTCTTCCCATAATTTATGCTGATAACTTTCAGTTATATATTGTCTTACTCTTTCTATAGTTACTTTCTTTTCATCTATATCTCTTATTTCTTCTAATGTAAGTCCTTGGTCTATTAAAATATCAATCTTTGGTTTCCATTTATATGGTTGTAAATCATAGGGTAATTCAATTAATTTTGAATATTTTCTAACAAAACCATTTGGTTTACAGTTTCCTATTTTAGCTAATTCTTCTATTGATCTTTCACCTCTAGAAATTGCAATTTTAACTTCTTTACTATTGTCAAATCTTTTCTCTCTCCATAAATTATATTTTTCTGTTTCTCTAATAAATTTTCTTATTTTCCATTTTGGCAAATTAGTTTCTTGAAATATATATGTTATTGGTGAACCTCTTACTATTAATTCTTCTAATATTTGTTGATTATTATTTTCCATTTTAATTTAAATAAGGTTTGTTTATTGTTTTATTTTTATACATAATTCTTAGACTATTAATAATTTTATTTTTTATAAATTTCTCTCTTTTTATTGTATGTTCATAAAGCTCTTCTTTTATTTTTAATTTTTCTAAAATTTCTTCTTTACTTTTTCCATTGTCTTGCTCTTGGTAAATTTGGCTTGCTAGTCTATAAGTTAGATTCTGTTTGGGAAATCTTTTAATAAAATCTTTACTTTTTCTATTTGGATTATTTAATTTTAGATATGCTCTTGCATTATGAATTTCTGTATTTAAAAAATAAGAAATATCTGTTGCTGATAGATTTAATATTGAAGCTCTTCCTAATGCTTCTCTAATACTTTTAGGAACTACTATTCTTTCTCTATGGCCATACATTGGTTCTAAATTTACAGTATCTAATATAGTACTAACTGGTGTACCACTAATATTTGTTCCTTTAGATAATTCTTCTAATGATAATTTTCTATCTTTATTAAGAGCATTAAAATATCTTTCAAAAATTATTAATAAATTTTTATCTTCATAATAATTATATCCTTTTTTAAAACGATATTCTAAAACTTTTCTTTCTGCTATAGTTTCTTTACTTGCAATTGCAGTTGCAAAACCATAAAGAAATAATACTTTTAGTGCAGTTTCATATTTTATTTTTTCAATTTCATATCTTTCTTTTAATAATTCAAATCTTTTCTCTTTTTTCAAAGTCCAATATTTTTCTTGTCCACTTTCTAAAATATACATATGTATGTGTGCTTTAGTATAATCTTCTTCATGTTTAATTTTTAAAGAATCTTTTATTTCTCTTAATTTTAAACCTTGATCTATTAAATTATCAATTCTTGGTTTATATCTCCATGGAATTATATCTTTTGGTAGTTCTATATTCTTTAACCTGCAAAATGATCTAAAACCGCTAGGCCTAAGTCTTGTTATTGTGCAAAATTTTCTAATAGATCTTGTACCTTTTCTAATCTCATTTTTAATTTTTCTTATTGTATTTGGTTTGATTTTTAAATTTGACATTGTTTTTCTTATTATTAAGTTATTATAAAAATTACTACTAGAGTAAAATATATTTTAGTTAAATATAAAAACAGAAAATATATGAAAATTCTATGAATAAAGAGATATATAAACATGCTTTACATAATGCTGTAAAATATAATGGTAAAGCAAATCCTGGAGCAGTTATAGGTAAAGTCTTAGCTGATAATCCTAAATTAAAAAGTGATATGAAAATATTAGGCAAAGAAGTTTCTGAAATAGTTAAAAAAGTTAATTCTATGAAATTAGAAAAACAAGTTGAAGAATTAAGGAAAATAGCTCCTGAATTATTAGAAGAGAAGAAAGTTGAAGAAGAAAAAACTCTTAAAGAACTTTCTAATGTTGGGAAAAAAGGAGTTATTATGAGATTTGCTCCTTCACCTTCTGGACCAATGCATATTGGACATGCAGCAACTGGAGGATTATCTTCATTATATGTAAAAAAATATGGTGGAAAATTCTATTTGAGAATTGAAGATACTAATCCTGAAAATATTGAACCTAAAGCTTATGAAATGATTCCAGAAGAAGCTGATTGGTTATTTGGAAATATATCAGAAGTTATAATTCAATCAGATAGAATGAAAGACTATTATAAATATATTGAGATTTTTTTAAATAAAGAGAAAGTATATATTTGTACTTGTGAACAAGAAGTTTTTAAAGAATTAATTGAAAGTAAAAAAGCTTGTCCTTGTAGAAAATTATCTTTAAAAGAACAAAAAGATAGATGGAGTAAGATGCTTATTTTATATAAAGATGGAGATGCAGTTTTAAGATTTAAGTCTTCAATAGATGATCCAAATCCTGCGATGAGGGATTTTCCTTTGGCTAGGATTAATACAGAAGAACATCCAAGACAAGGTAAAAAATATAGAGTTTGGCCTTTAATGAATTTAGCTGTAACTGTTGATGATATAGAATATGGAATGACCCATACAATAAGAGCTAAAGATCACATTGATAATGCTAAAAGACAGAAAATGATGTTTGAAGTTTTAGGTAAGAAATCACCTGAAAACTTTTTCTTAGGACGTTATAATTTTGATGATTTAGAAATTTCTTGTTCTAAAACAAAAGTTAAAATTAAAGATGGTTTATTTAAATATTGGGATGATATTAGGTTGCCTTTTATTTCTGCACTAAGAAGAAGAGGATATCAAGCTGAAGCTTTTTTAGAGTTTTCTAAGAATGTTGGTTTATCTCAGTTAGATAAAACTATTAGTGGTGAAGAATATTTTAAATTATTAAATTCATTTAATAAACAAATTTTAGATCCAAAAGCTAATAGATATTTTTTAGTTGATGATCCAGTTGAGATAGAAATTAAAGGTGCTCCTGAAATTAATATTGAATTAAATTTACATCCAGATGATATTAAAAGAGGTAAAAGAAAGTTTAAAACTTTGGATAAATTTTATATTTCTAAGAAAGATTTTGAAATTTTAGTTGATGGAAAATTAAATAGATTAATGGATTGTTTAAATTTTATTAAAAATAAAACTAAATTTGAATTTGTTTCTAAAATCCATGATGATTATAAAAATTCTAAAAATAAAGGACTAATTATACATTATTTACCTAAAACAGATTTAATTAAATTTGAATTATTAATGCCAGATGATACTTTGAGAAAAGGTTATGCTGAAGAAGGAATTAAAAAATTAAAAGTTGGAGATATTATTCAAGCTGAAAGGATTGGATTTATTAGATTAGATGCTATAGATAAAGGAACTTATAAATTTTGGTTTGCACATAGATAATTGGTTAAACTTTTAAATTTTTTTAATAGATCATTTCTCATGGAAATAAAACTTAATAATACAACCTTATGTGTTATAGTAAGAGATGAAATAGAAAATCCTGCTGGTGGTATTATAGATTTTATTAATAGTACTGTGCCTTTTGTTGAAAAAGCAGTTATAGTTGATACTGGTTCTATTGATGGAACAAGAGAAATACTTCAAGATTTATCAAAATATTATGATAATTTAAAAATTATTGATTCAAATTTTATAGATTATAGTACTGCAAGAAATATTTCCTTAAAATATGCTAGAACAGAATATGTTTTAGTTCTAGATGCGGATGAAAGATTAACTAGAGAAGACTTTAAAGATTTAAAATCTTTAATTCAAAAGCGTCAAAAACCAGGATATAATTTTCAATTAGTTAATGTTTATTTAGATTGTGAATCTCATTCTCCCTTACACAATCCACGTTTGTTTCAACTTAATTCTTCATTTGGAGTTCCATTTTATATTAATGAACATAATAGGGATTGTGAACATTTATACTTATATAAAAAATTTCCTCTTAGATTTGATTCAATTCCTCTTTTTACTAAAGATATTAATATTACAATAAAACATTTTTTATTATCGCATCAATTGCGTTTTGATAAAAGACATTATTGGTATCGTGAAATAGTAGAGAACCCTAATGTAAAAATTATTCCACCCCCCTCTTTGATTTCTATGAATTGGAGAGAATTTAATCCTAGGAGGGAAAATTATAGATAGTAATATATTTAAATTAATAAAATTCTTAATTATTAATGGATTCAAAAAAATTAATACAAGATCTATGCAGTTCTTTTAGATATGATTTAAGTGTTATTAATAATACAACAAAAGTTCATGAAAATGCTTTGAGAAAAGGTTATGATAAAAAACATAAACCATTAGCACTTGTTGTTGGTTCTCTTTATTTTTATTGTAAAAGTACTGGTAAACCTATCACTTTGGCTAAACTTTTAGAAAATGTTTATGTTGAACAAGAAGAAGTTTTAGCTGTTTATAATGATTTAAAGAAAGATGCTTTGTTTTAGTTATTATTAATTAGCTTTATTTTGTTTTACTAAAAAATGTTATATTAAATCCTTCTGGATCTTGAATTTTAAAATCAGTATCTCCCCATTCTCTATTGGTTAATTCTTTAATAATTTTTATTTTATCTTTTAATTCATTATATAATTTCCAAACATCTTTTACTCTTAA